>NZ_JBYTEN010000010.1:0-128484 GCF_058790595.1 Sphingomonas sp. EU05-FHT14C10
TTGCTTCACCTGCGCTGATGCGCGACAACAATGATCGGTCTCTGGTTGCCGCTGGATGAAAGCCGGGGGTCACGTCATGACCGTTCAGGCCCAAAGCCGCCGCGGGTGGCGATGATCAATCTACGGGCAGTTAGTTGCCCGAGGACTGCCGTTGAGATCCATCGGTCGACACGGGACATCGTTCGCTGATTTAGTATGACTATTAGAGCTCTGCCCGTTAGATCGTCCTCAAAGGTCGAATGAGCGACCGGGATGTCGAGGTAAGGATGCGGATGTTTCGGGTCATGCTGGGGTGCGTGGCAATTCTTGTTGCGCCCGCCGCCACTGCCACGCCACAGGCGCCGATCTCTGCGCCTGCGCCGAAGCAGCGGCTGATCGTGCTGAGCGATATCGAGGCGGATCCCGACGATACGGAAAGCTTCACCCGCCTGTTGCTCTATGCGAGCGAGATCGACCTCGAAGGTCTGATCGCGACCACCTCCGTCCACATGAAGACGGCAATCTACCCCGATTCCATCCGCCGCATCATCCGCGCCTATGCCAAGGTGCAGCCGAACCTCGCGCTGCACGAAACCGGCTATCCGAGCGCGGACCGGCTGCTCGGCTTGGTGCAGGACGGGCAGCCGGGATACGGTATGGCGATGGTCGGCGCGGGCAAGGACAGCGCCGGTTCGCGCGCCATCATCGCCGCGCTGGAGCGGCCCGATCCGCGCCCGCTCTGGGTAACGGCATGGGGCGGCGTCAACACGCTGGGGCAGGCGCTCTACACGATCCGCGAGACCCGCACGCCCGCCGCGGCGAAGCGGCTGATCGCGAAGCTGCGCGTCTATACGATCTCGGATCAGGACGATAGCGGCGCATGGATCAGGCGCACCTTCCCCGATCTGTTCTACGTGGTCAGCCCCGGCGGTTATGGTGCGGGCACATGGACCGGGATCAACACGCTGATCGATGGCGCCGACAATACGACGATCAGCAACGGCTGGCTGCGCGAGCATATCCAGCAGGGCCACGGCCCGCTCGGTGCGATCTATCCCGATGTCGCTTACGGGATGGAGGGCGATACGCCGTCCTGGCTCTCGCTGATCCCCAATGGCTTGAGCGTGCCCGAACATCCCGATTGGGGCGGCTGGGGCGGGCGCTACGAACTCTACACGCCGCCGATCGCCACCGTCGATCCGAGCGGGTTCAGCAATGTGCCGATCGAGCCGGAGACCCGCCCCATCTGGACCAACGCGATCGACAGCTACATGCCGTGGCAGCAGCGCGAGTTTGGCCGCGCGCATACGCCGTCGGATCGGCAGATCAAGGATTTCCGTGCCGGCATCTGGCGCTGGCGCGACGATTTCCAGAACGATTTTGCCGCGCGCATGCTGTGGACGACCGAGCCGATCGCCCACGCCAACCACCCGCCGGTGGTGAAGCTCTCCGCGCCCGAACGGATCACGGTCAAATCGGGCACCCGCTTCGTGCTGAGCGCGATCGACAGCACCGATCCGGATGGCGACAGCCTCAGCTTCCAGTGGTTCCATTATGCCGAGGTCGGCCACTGGCGCACGGTGATCCCGAACGGCATCGCCGCCAACACTCACACGGTCGATTTCACCGCGCCTGTCGTCACCGAGCCGCGCGAGGCGCATTTTATCGTCCGCGTGACCGACAAGGGCTCGCCGCCGCTCACCCGCTATGCGCGCGTGATCGTCACCGTCACGTCCTGATCCGGGAAAGACCCGCCATGCCACGCCTCGTCCGCCCACTCGTCGCCGCGCTCATCGCGGCGGCATCGCCCGTCGCCACGCAGGCGAGCGCGCCGATCGTCCAGACGCGCTTCACCGCCGATCCCGCGCCGATGGTGCAGGACGGCGTGGTATATCTCTACACCAGCCACGACGAGGACGATGCCGAGGGCTTCAGGATGCTCGACTGGCGGTTCTACAGTTCGACCGACATGGCGAACTGGACCGATCGCGGCGTGGTCGCCTCGCTCAAAACCTTTCCCTGGGCGAACCAGACCAACGACGCTTGGGCGCCACAGGTGGTCGCGCGGAACGGCAAGTTCTACCTCTATGCGCCGGTCACCGTGGCGGGATCGCCGCGCAACGTGATCGCGGTCGCGGTCGCCGACACTCCCGCCGGGCCGTTCCGCGACGTGCTCGGCAAGCCGCTGATCGCGCCGGGCGAAGGCTATTTCGACCCGACCGTTTGGATCGACAAAGACGGCCAAGCCTATCTCTACTGGGGCAACCCGGACCTGTGGTACGTCAAGCTCAACCGCGACATGGTGAGCTATTCCGGTCCGATCACAAAGGTGCAGCCGCGCATCACCGATTATCAGGAGGGGCCGTGGTTCTACGGGCGCGGCGGGCATTATTACATGGCCTTCGCCTCGACCTGCTGCTCGGAGGGGATCGGCTATGCGATGAGCGATCGCCCCACGGGTCCGTGGACGTACAAGGGGCCGATCATGGATCATGACACCCGCGCCACCGGCAACCATCCCGGCATCATCGACTATAAGGGCGGATCGTACCTGTTCGGCTTCAGCTACGACCTGAACTTCGCGACGACGCCGATCCACCACGAACGCCGCTCGGTCTCGGTCGCGAAATTCACCTACAATGCGGACGGCACCATCCCCAACCTCCACTGGTGGGACAAGACCGCCGCGCCGCAGATCGGCACGCTGAATCCCTACACCCGCGTCGAGGCAGAGACGATCGCCTGGACCTCGCGGATCAGGCGCGACCGCGACCGGCCCTATGCGTGGACGCCCGGCGTCACCACCGCGCAGGACGATCGCGGCGGCGTGTACGTCACCCGCACCGCCGACCGCAGCTACATCAAGGTCGCAGGCGTCGATTTCGGCGCGGGCGCGGGCGCGTTCCGGGCGCGCGTCGCCAACGGCACGCCGGGCGCGGCGATCGAGCTGCGGCTGGATCGCACCGATGGGCCGGTCATCGCCATGCTGCCGGTCGGCGATGTGCGCGGCTGGCAGGAGAAGACCGCCACCGTATCGGGCGCGCGCGGCGTACATGATCTCTACCTGGTCTTCCGCGGCGGCAACGCGCGGTCGCTGGTGGATATGGATAGCTGGCAATTCGAACCGACACGAAAAGGAGCGGGCGCATGAACGCACGATGGATCGCCGCTGCCGCGCTGGCGACGGCAGCCCCCGCCTTCGCACAGGCGCCGAGCGGCCTCGATGCGCTCGGCCAGTTGCAGGCGGTCGCGCCCGCGCCGGATGCGGCATTCCATTTCCACCGCCTACGCAGCGGCGTGCAGTTCACGCTCGGCGGGGTCACCAAATCGGTGATCTTCTATGCGCCCGGCGTCGTGCGGGTGACCGCCAATCTCGGTCAGTCCTACTGGACCGCGCGCAGTCTCGTCGTGATCCGCGCGCCCGAAGATGTGCCCTTCACGCTGGGCGAAACGGCTGACTCACTCACGCTGAGCGGCACGAAGTTGCGCGTCGCGATCGACAAGCACAGCGGCGCGGCCAGCTATTACGATGCCACCGGCCGCCTGCTCACCCGCGAAAAAGCGGACGCGCCGCAGACGATCACCAAGCGCACTATCGCCAACGCCCCCACCTACGAGGTCGAGAACCGCTTCACGCTCAAGCCGGATGAAGGCATTTACGGCTTCGGCTTCACCAGCGACGACGATGTGAACCGGCGCGGCAAGGATCTACTGCTCGTCCAGACTAATGTCGGCATCATCATCCCGGTCATGGTTTCGACCGAACGCTACGGCGTACTTTGGGATACCTATTCGCAGATGCGCTTCAAGGACGATGCGGACGGGGCGCGGCTGTGGGCGGAAAGCGCGCCGGGCGGTGTCGATTATTACATCATGGCAGGCGACACGATGGACGGCGTGATCGGCGCCTATCGCTGGCTGACCGGCGACGCGCCGATGTTCCCCAAACAGGCATTCGGCCTGTTCATGAGCAAGGAGCGCTACCCCACTGAAGCGCGCCTCCTGGAGGTCGCACGCACCTTCCGCAAGGAGCAGTTTCCGCTCGATTACATCGTGCAGGACTGGCAATATTGGGGCGGCGACAAGGACGGCACCTGGTCCGGCATGATGTGGGACCCGAAGCGCTATCCCGACCCGGCCGCGATGAGCCGCGAGATCCACGATCTGCACATGAAGCTGATGGTGTCGATCTGGCCGTCGATCGGCAACGACACGCCGCTCGCGCATGAGCTTGATCGCTACGATCTGCGCTTCAAGTCGCTGCACTGGATTTCCAAACAGGCGCGCGTGTACGATGCCTACAGCCCGCTCGGCCGCAAAATCTACTTCAAATATGTCAAGTCCGGCCTACTCGACAAAGGCGTCGACGCGCTCTGGATGGACGGTACCGAGGTCGAGGTCAGCTCGGCGATGTGGAACCCGGTCGACAATGTGCGCGACACCAAGGCGCTGGGCAGCAACGCGCTGGGTGACTTCACCCGCTATCTCAACCCCTATTCGCTGATGACGACACAAGGCACCTATGACGGCGAGCGCGCGACCAGCGACAAGCGCGTCTTCACCCTCACCCGCTCGGCTTGGGCGGGCGCGCAGCGCACCGCTGCCGCATCCTGGTCGGGCGACATTTACGCCAACTGGCGCACCTTCGCGCAGCAGGTATCGGGCGGCGTGAACGTCACCATCACCGGCAATCCCTATTGGACGCAGGATACTGGCGGCTTCTTCGTCAGCGATTTTCCCGGCGGCGAGAAGAACCCGGCCTGGCGCGAGCTGTTCGCGCGCTGGTTCCAATATGCGACGTTCAACCCGATCATGCGCGTGCACGGCACCAGCGTCGAGCGCGAGCCCTATATATTCAAGACACTCGATCCGGCGGTGTACAAGACCCTGCTGGACAGCGTGCACCTGCGCTACCGGCTGCTGCCCTATATCTACAGCCTTGCGGCGAAGGTCACCTCGGACGGCTATACGCTGATGCGGGCGCTGCCCATGGATTTTCCCGACGATCCGGCGGTCAGGAATGTCAACGACAGCTTCATGTTCGGATCGTCGCTGCTGGTCCATCCGGTTACGCGCGCGATGTACAATATCCTGCCCTCGGCGGCGAACGTGGTGCCGGCCGACGTGCTACGCAGCGCCGATGGCAAGGCGGGGCTCGCCGTCCAGTATTTTGCGGGCGAGAATTTCGAGAAACCGGCAGGAACCGCGCTCGATGCGAAGATCGACCACACCTGGCCCGATCCGCCGCTTGCCGAGCTGCCGCCGGATCTCACCTCGCTCAGCCATTTCTCCGCGCGCTGGCAGGGCGATCTGATCGCGCCCGAGGATGGCGAATATGAGATTGGCCTGACCGGCAATGACGGGATGCGCCTGTTCCTGAATGGCAAGCCCGCGATCGACGACTGGAACCGCAGCGCCACCCGCACGCGCACGGTGCGCTACACGCTGAAGAAGGGCGAGCGGCTGCCGGTGCAGCTCGAATTCTTCCACCCCGAAGGCGGGCGCGTGTTCCGCTTCATCTGGCGCACGCCGGGCGCGTTGAAGCGCGATGCGGCGGTGCTGAACGCGCCGCGCGACCTCACGATGCGAACCTATCTGCCGCGTGGGCAGGACTGGTACGATTTTTGGAGCAACCAGCGGTATCACGGCGGCGAGAATGTCACGCGCGACGCGCCACTCGACGTGATACCGCTCTATGTCCGTGCGGGCACGATCCTGCCGATGGGGCCGGTGCTGCAATATGCGACCGAGCAGCCCGATTCGCCCTATGATGTGCGCATCTATCCCGGCGCCAACGGTCGGTTCACGCTGTACGAGGACGATAACGAGACCTACGCCTACGAAAAGGGCCAGTCGGCGCGTTACGATCTGCGCTGGGACGATGCGGCCCGCACGCTGACGATCGGCGCGCGGCACGGCACCTTCGCCGGTATGGTGAAACAGCGAACGCTTAGGGTGCAGGTGATGGATCGCACAGGCGTTGGGGCAGATTTCCGCACCGTCGCCTATGATGGCCGCGCGATCACGCTGCACTTCGACAAGCCGCCTGAGAGGGAGAAGCGCTGAGCATGGCAGCCCTGCTCGTATCTAGCCGCCGATGCGATCAAGCGGGGGATGTCCGGTTCTGACCGGAGCCGTCGTTGGCGGAGGCCACCGGGAATGACGGAAAAGTTCCCAACGTCAGTCGCTTAGCCAACCCGCTCCTGCTCGACGAACGAAGGGCAGCTATCGAGAACAACTGCGGTGTCCATCTACGACCGATATTGAGGCCCATTGCAGCCATCAGCTTGTCTGGCCAAACCGATAATGAGCGCCAACCACCGACCGGACGACCTTATCCGGCATCCATGACGCCCTCCATCAATGTGACGGTTACCAAGCGGCGGCTTTTGGGCAAGCCCACAAACCGTCTGAACGGCGAAGATGGGGTGCTTATCTGACGGATCCTGCGGGCGCCGCCGCGATGACGGCTTCCAATCCGATTGTGTTGAAAAACTCCGTGAGCGGCTGACCGACAGCGATGGAGTGCAACATGAGTTCGCACGGCTCGCCTGACGAGTTATTAAACTACAACTGGCGAGCCTTTATGGCATCGGTATTTCAGTGCCGACCACTGTGATCGGCCCACGAGGAGTTTTTCAACACAATCGGGCGCATTGCGGACGACCGCCTCACCCAATGATCGCATCAAAATGATTAGGCGGTATGAAGGGCGGCGGTTCCGGTAATAGCCCCAGTTGCACCAGCATACCCACGTCGTCGCGACAGCCACGATGAGCGATAATCAACCCGTCCTGCAGTTTGAACCAATGCAGATGCTGCACGGCAAAGCTGCGGCCGGTCGGAGGAACGTCCACCATCTGACCGCCGTCGATGGGCAATTTGCCCATGCCCAAATGAGTGCCGCAGTACACCCATCGGACCACAACGCTGTCGCCGTGAGCGAGCATGTCCTCGACCTCAATCGCGATGTCGGGGAAGCGCATGACGATATCGCGGTAGATCGCGTGCATGATCTCGCGAGGCACCTGACGTCCGTGATTATCAAATTCCGGAGCGTGGCAGGCGACTGCCGTTGCGAAGTCGTGGGCGTTGAATGCGTCGTTCATTCGAGCAACCACAGCCAAGTTGCGCTGTTCGACTGAATCACCATTATCTTCCACCGGTATTGCCCCTCTTCGCCAATTCTGGTTCGATCAGTAATCGCGTGCGGCGACGATGCTGTCTTGAAGCTTCCCGACATTGGGTAAAAGTGCGGCAGGGCTGCGTCCGGTCAACGCTTTGGCTTCCCGCGTGAAATGTGGCTGATCCGCGAAGCCCGCCATGGCTGCGGCTCCCGCCAGCGTCTCACCAGCCTTGGCAAGCTCGATCGAATGCCTCAGCCGCATGATCCGGCGGAAACGATTGGGGGACAAACCAAGCTGATCGAGAAATTATCGTTCGAGTTGACGCACCGACAGCGATACCAGCTCCGCCGCTTTCGCAACGGTTGCCCCGGCGCGGATCGCTTCGGCAGCTCGGCCGATGCGCGGATGGTGCCGTCGTCTGGACGGGGCCTCGACCAGATCACCGGCACGTCCTGTGAAGAACAGCTCCGCCATGGGCCCGGCCAGGTCGGGGAGCAGATCGGCGATCGGTATGCACTGGTCGGTCAGTTCAACCATCGGCATCCCGGCAAGTGCGCGAAATGCGAGCGGATCGAGATTGAGAAGCTGGATCTCGCCGCCATGGCTTTCGATCGCATGGCCGCGGCTCATCGGACCGGAGAGCATCAACCGCTCTCCTCGCCACACCAGGTCGCAGCACATGTCTGGCAGCGCGATTCGACCCGGCTCGGGTCGGATGCGGACGAACATCAATCCCGAAAACACTTGCCGGTCCAAAAACTGTCTCAGGGCGTTCATCGAACCTCCAAGCGCAAGGCAACATCACATCCCGTCGTTTCCCTTGCAATGGTCGAGGATGAAGTTCCGCCCCAAACGGTAACTCCCGTGCTTTGACAGAAAGTTGCTGCCCAGGAACGAAAAGTTCGTCCCTCAGACTGGCGTGTCGCCTTCGTTCAATATCCCGGTTCGGGCCGTCGTTACAGACAGCGGGATCGAAGGTTGCAAAGGACGTTTCGGGATGCTGCGTCGAGTATTTTTGGTTGCGGCCGTTATCTGCGGCTTAGCAACCCCTGCGAGCGCGCAGCAAGCGCCAGCGACCTCGCTACCGAGTGAAATCGGTTCGGCTTATGGGCGGCTGGGAAAGGCTATCCGCAACCACGACAGCGAAGGCCTTAAAGCCGTTTGGGCCGAGGACTTCGTCGTCAACTCTCCCAATAACGAGGTGCTCAATCGCGACCAGGTCATCGCGGTAATGGAGCGCGACTTCCTCGACTACAGAGAGTTCAAGAAGCATATCACGTTCGTCGGACAGAAGCCCGAGATGACCGTCGTGATGGGCTACGACACCCTCGTCCCTATCAAGGGGCCAGGTGCAGGGCAGCAAGTTATGCGGCCGTTCACCGATATCTGGGTGAAGCGAAGCGATGGATGGAAGCTGGTGGCGCGCCAGGCGACGATAGCCGCTCTAAGATAAATCTTCAGGACCAACTGGGAAGTCCGTAACGGCAATTTAGACTAGGCTGTGAACCCATAAACCGGCGGGCACGCGGTGCGGGCTGCGAGCATCGTCACGGGACAGGGTGGCGGAGAAGCCAAATGTCATTCTGCCAATCTTCGTAGCCGAGTAGCATGCCGTATCGACGCTCGCGTTCATTGGACCACGCTCCCGGCAAGGCAAGCAGCTCCAACATGGCATTCACGCGCCAATCCTCGTTGGGCAGCGTGTAAAAGACCTGATGGTAAAGCGTCCCGTTCAGCTGCTGTAGCGGTGACACCTTCTCGTGCCTTGTAAATCGGCCGACCGCAGCATGCCGGTCGAACATCCTCAGGTAGCGCAGAACGCAATCGACCTCATAGCCGTCAGTGTAGCTGAACATCGCGAGCGGCTTCGTGCCCATCAACATCAGCCCCAACTGTCAAACGGCGCGCAAACGGGACCCCGTATCGGCGTCGAAGAGGGACCCCCTTTTCGAGATTGAGCGGAGGGTTGTGGGTGACGCCCTGCGCTGGGTGCGGCGGAGGTCGGGCGTAGCCCGGCCGGAGGCGCACCCAGCGCAAGTCCGTTCTGAAGCAGGGGTGAGAGTGGCGGTTAACTGCGGTTTTTGAAGCGCCAGCTGTCATTGCCGGTCTCGACGATATCGCAGTGATGGGTGACGCGGTCGAGCAGAGCCGTGGTCATCTTGGGATCCCCGAACACGGTAGGCCACTCGCCGAAGGCGAGGTTGGTCGTGATAACGACGCTGGTGCGTTCGTAGAGCTTGCTGATCAGGTGGAACAGGAGCTGGCCACCAGAGCGCGCGAACGGCAGATATCCAAGCTCATCGAACACCACCAGGTCGAGCCGCGAGAGCTGTCCCGCCAGGGTCCCGCCCTTGCCGATCCGGGTCTCCTCTTCGAGGCGTGTCACCAATCGCAGACGTCGACAATCCCAGTTGGTGGCTATCGTAGGCCACCCGCCCTCCGACCAACGTTAGGACCGACGTGGTGCTTGGAAGCGTATCGGGCTTCGCGGAAAAAATGTCCTGTGACAGCACGGCGATATCAGCCAGCATCCCAACCGCGATCGTCCCCTTTTCGCTCTCCTGGAACTCGGCGTAGGCGGAGCCATAAGTGTAACAGCCTACGGCTTGCTCCATCGTGATGATTTCATCGGGTCGATCGGGATTGGTCACCGCCCCAAGCAGACTGAGATAGGGATTGATCGGCCCGTCCGATCCGAGTGCGACCGGAATGCCTGCTGCCAACAGGGAACGCAGCGACTGTGCCTTCTCGGCTCGCAGCCGTGCGATGTAATCGTCACTCAGGCTCGTCGCGATGCCGCCGATCATCAGATGCGTGCCTTGCTGCGATACGATGATGCCGAGGCGCTTGGCGTGCTCGAACAGATCGGGCGTGAGCCCATCGCCATGTTCGAAGCGAACCCTGCGCGTCGCCCAGACCCGCGCGCCGCCGGTGCGCTCCAGCGCGTCGAGCATTGCAATTGCCGCCGGTCGTCCGAAGACATGGACCTCCAGCTGATCGTTCCGCGTCAACGCGTCGCGCACGATGGAGTCGATGTCGCGACGGCCGAACAGCATTGGCAGACCGGAATAGCTGTAAGGGCTGCCGGCGATCTTTACACCCGCTGCACCCCCTGCTCGCGGGTTCAGGCTGCCTTCGAAAATAACGCCGTCGATCAGCCATTTGGTGCCGTTAATCGCAATCATCGGCGACGGGTGGCGCGGCGCGTTACGTCCCTCAACAAAATCCGGCCCGGTCGGTGTCGTCATGTTCATGCGGGTGATGCGCAAGCGGATCGGTGTCGGAATGGCCGCTGCCAGCTTGGCAAACCGCTCCGGACTCATATCACCCGGCAGATCCTGTATGCTCGTTATGCCATAACTCGCGGCACGATTGAGCTGCCTCTTGAGTGCCGCCATCGCGTCGGCATCGCTGGTGAGAGTAGCGAGCCGCCGAGTGACGTCGCCTGCGGCATATTCGCGCGCCCAGCCGTTGAGCTTCCCGTCGGTTCGCTCATACTTGCCGCCGACCGGATCGCGAATGGACTCGTCGATCCCGAGTTTTCGCAGTGCAGCACTGTTGAGGAGGTAGGCATGCCCGTCGAAGGTGTTCAGCACCACAGGGTGGTTCGGCTCGATTGCGTCGAGCGCCAAGCGGTCGATCTTGGCATCGTAGGTAACAAGCGGTCCGATCGTGCCTGAGAGGACCGCGCCCGGTTCAGCCTTGGCCGCCGCCCTCCTGGTCGCCGCCGCGATATCGGACCAACTGGGATCATAGCCCTCCGTCTCAATCCCGACCTGATTTTGCGGCCATATCGCGAGATGCGTATGCGCGTCGTTCAGTCCCGGAATCACGGTCCGGCCGCCCAGATCCACGATCTTGGTATGGGCGTCGGCCATTGGCTTGACAGTCGCATCATCCCCGACCGCGACAATGCGATCGCCGCGAATGGCCAGGGCCTGCGCCGCAGGCCGCGTTGGGTCGCCGGTAAAAATCCTGCCGTCAAAAAGAATGGTATCCGGTGCCGCACCAACAGATCGCGCCTGCTGAGCGGCCAGCACGCCGTTCATCAGCGTCAATGGCAGCGCAATTCCCACAAGCCCGCGGGCTTGGAGCGCGGATCGCAACATGGAATGACTTGGCACCGGATCATCTCCAAATGGCCCTCAGGCTGTTACTGCGAATGATAACTTGCCAAGCTGCCCGACGTATTTCGGATTCGTGCTTTTTTGAAGGATGCGGGAATGCGCCGATCGGCCCCTTTGTCGCCAGCGGGACTGAGCCGCATCCCCCCCGAACTGGCGCATGCGGTGATCAGGCGGGGCGAATGGTCGTTCTGTGCGATGGAGCATTCGCGGATCGGTGCGATCGAGTTCGACGCTCCCGGGGCGGCCTTTCATCACATCGCCCTTCCGCTTGAGCGTAACCCTTTACGCTTCGGTCTTCACATGGACGGCAGGCGCCAATTGGGGCGCAACGCGCCCGGCATCGTAACGATGATCGAGGCCGGCGCAGGCGGCATGACGCGCTGGGACGACACGTTCGAGTCCGCCTGCTTCTATTTTACCGATGCCGCCCTTGCGGCAGCGCTTGGTTGCGACGACGAGCGGATCGAGCACGACGTCCGCACGCGCATCGAATTGACCGCACCCCACATGGTTCGCCTGCTGCGCGCAATGTTCGCCGACGCCGCCGCTGGGCAACCGCACGGCTCGCTCGTGGGCGACGCGATCTTCCTTGCATTGGCGCCGAGTCTGGCAAAGGCCAGCGCACACTTCAATCTATCCCGTCGGCACCATGGAGAAGTTGACCGGGTACGACACGCGCTGGAGTACATCCACGCTCACCTGACGGATCGGATCGACATAACGGCGATCGCGAGCGCGGCAGCAACCAGCCCGTACTACCTCAATCACACGTTCCGGGCGGCTATCGGCCGCTCGATTTGGCAATATGTTCTGCAAGAGCGCGCCAGATATGGCGCAATTCTGATGCGGGACCGCTCTTTATCGCTCATTGAGGTTTCGCTCATGGCAGGGTTCGATACGTACGCCAGCTTCATCAGCGCGACGCGCAAAACCTTTGGCAATACGCCTGCGAGCTTACGACAATTTTGGGAGTGACGCCACCGACCCGCAAACGACTGCTTATAGGGCGCGTATTAACTGACGGCGTGCGTTAGTTTGGTTGGGCAAAACGGTCGAAGCGCCGGCTGGCCACGTCCCAACTCAGCACCTTCATCCACGCGTCGACATAGTCGCCAGCCTTTGCGCCATAGTCGATCGCATAGGCATGTTCATACATATCAAGCGCGATGAGGGGCATGCCGCCGGCGAGCGCCATCGTGTGATCTGCGGCCCATTGATTGACCAGCCGGCCGTCATGCTCGCTCCACTGGAGCAGCACCCAGCCCGAGCCGCCACCCAACGCCTTGCCCATGCCGGTGAACTCTGCCGCCCAGCGGGTGTGGCTGCCGAAATCGCGCTCCATTGCCTGCGCCAGTTTCGCGCCGGGCTTCGACGTGCTGCCAAGCCCAGAGAAATAGATCTCGTGCAGGATCATCGAGTTCCAGGCGATCAGCTCCTCGCGCTTGAGACCGTTGAGCGCGTACCCTGGCACGGTCAGCGAATCGGTCTTGGCAAACTGCGCCCGGATTACACCGAGCCGCTTCACCGCCCCGACGTAGTTGTTGTCGTGGTGACTGGTCAGGAGTTTCGCCGACAATCCGGTGATCGCCGCCGGATCGAACGGCAGGGGCTTGGGCGAAAAGCCGACCGGCGGGGGGGCTGCGCCCTGTGCGTTCGCAACGCCGGGCATCGCTGCCACACCCACCGCCAGACCGGCCATCATCGCTGCGCGTCGATCGATTTGCATGTCCTTCTCCTCAGCCAATCAGTCCCAGCAGGTGAAGTGCTATCCCCGCGAGCGAACTCGCCACCAACGTGGCGATCATACCGACCCGGAACCGGAACACCGCGACGATCGCGGCCGCCGCCAGCACCGCCGCCCAAAGGTCAACACTGGCCAACACTGGGGCATCGAAGCCGACCGGACCGAGCGCGACCGGCACGGTTATGCGAAAGAGTGTGTGTAGCGCGAACCAGACCGCGAGGTTCAACACAACGCCGACCACCGCCGCAGTGATCGCCGACAGCGCGCCCGCAACGGCGACATTGCCGCGCAGCCGTTCGATGAACGGCGCGCCGAGGAAAATCCATAAGAAGCAAGGCACGAATGTCACCCACGTCGCGAGCAACCCACCAAGCGTCCCCGCAAGCAGTGGCGATATGTCCTCGGCTGAGCGATACGCACCGAGAAAGCCGACGAACTGGAGCACCATGATCAGCGGCCCGGGCGTCGTCTCGGCCATGCCCAGCCCGTCGAGCATCTCCTTGGGTTGGAGCCAGTGATACGACCCGACCGCTTCCTGCGCGACGTAAGCGAGCACCGCATAGGCTCCGCCGAACGTCACGGTCGCCATGACGGAGAAGAACGTCGCGATCCGGCCGAAAACATTGTCAGGGCCGAGCAACGCGATCAGCGCCGCGACGGGCGCAAGCCACAGAACGAGCCAGATCAGCGCCGTTCGCACCGTCTCCCGCCAACTCGGCCGGGCATGTGCGGGTAATTCCTCACCGAGCAGCGTACCGGCGTCCGCCACGACCTCGCCACCGCTCGCGCCATGCCCGCCGCCGCCCTTGAACGCCGTGCTGCCGCGCCGGCTCGCGATCCAGCCGATCACCCCTGCCCCGAGCACGATCGACGGGAACGGCGCGGCGAAGAAGAATATCAGCACGAACGCGGCGACGGCAATCAAACGTGCGGCCATGGTCTTGAGTGCTCGCCCTCCGATCCTGACCACGGCTTGCAGCACGACCGCCAGGACCGCGGCCTTGAGCCCGAAAAACAGCGCGGAGACGAACCCGACCCGCCCATAAAGAACGTAGATCCAGCTCAGCGCCATGATCGCAATCGCCCCTGGGAGTATGAACAGCACGCCCGCGACGATTCCGCCTTTCGTCCGGTGCATCAGCCAGCCGATATAGGTGGCGAGCTGCTGCGCCTCCGGGCCAGGCAAGAGCATGCAGTAGTTGAGGGCATGCAGGAATCGATGCTCGCCGATCCAGCGTTTCTCCTCGACCAGGATGCGATGCATCACCGCGATCTGCCCGGCAGGGCCGCCGAACGACAGCAACGAAATTCTCAGCCAGATCCAGAAGGCCTGGCCAAGCGTCACCGGCTCCGGCCGCGAAGGCGCGGCCGTGCCCAATGTCGCGGGGGTCACGATAGCACCTTGCTGCGGGTCGGCTGGTGCGAGGTCCAATTGTGCTTTTCGTCACGCGCGTCGCGGCACCAGCGGTAGAGCGCGTCGTAGATCGCCATGCCGGCTTCGAGCTGCTCGTGATCGTCGCTGTGGTTGCGTGAGAGGCCGAGCGAGACAGCGAGCAGCCCAGCCGCCTCAGGCGCGGCATCAAGCCGGTCGGTATCGGCGCCTCGCACGATGTCGGCGAGATAAGCGAGCGGGGTATGGCCGCCCAACCCGAAGGCCTCAACCATCAGGTCGAAGGTGCAACGTTCATCGCGGTGGCTCCAGAATACGCGATCATCGGAAATATCGAATGGTTCGGCCCCAAGCTGCTCTGCCGTCGTCAGCACATCGGCCGGCGGGACGTACAGGAACCGCGCATCGGGATCGACGAATCGGCGGATCAGCCATGGACAGGCGATACGGTCGACTTTGGGTCGTGCGCGGGTCACCCACCAGGTCCGCCCGTCGTCGTGGCGCGCCGGCAAATGCGCAAGTGATGTGATCGGATACTCCCCGGCCGCCCAATCGGCGTAGCCGCCTTCAAGGACTTCCGCGGCGATGCCCTCGCTGCGGAGCGCTGCTGCGATGGCCGTTGCTCCCTCACCCCTTTCGTCGACCAACACGACCGCGCCCGAGAGGCGCGCAGCCCATTGCAGCGGATTGCCCGGATCGCGAAACACCGAGCCAGGGATAGTCGCCGCCGGACCATCGCGCAGATCGATGACCAGTGGCGCGTTCGGCAATCCGATTAGCCGCGCTAGCTTCTCGGACGAAATCGAGTGGAGTGCAGGCATAGTGCGTCCTCATTGAAACGGGACGCGACACTTCGGCTGACGCCTCATGGGGAGATCGCAAACCCCATCTCGAGCCAATGAGCCCTTTCGGAAGCGCAAAGTCAATATTCTTGGCGGTTTGGATGCAACGGCAAGTTTCGGGATTGTCGCGGGCGCCTTCGAACGTCCGACTTTGGAGCGCGCTGCTGCCGCTTCACTCAACGAAGCGGAAGTGGCGGGTTCCGGCAAGAGTAGTCGCTCATGCGCAGGTCGGGGAGCGTCTGTAATTGGGTCGGCAGCCGTCAGTGCCGAATTCCGCATGCTGGTGGTTAGCTGCCATTCCTCCAGCGCGAGGCTTCCGTCGTTCAACGGGTCAGCTACAGTGCAGACAGGAGGAGCCGCGCATGAAGACAGAGTCGAGCAACCTTGATCTGGTCGATCTAGAATTGCGGCCGATGCTGGAGGCATTTCCGACCATTTCGGTCACGACGGAAATTCTTCCGCTTATGCGCAATCGGCCGGCATGGGTTGAAGTCGATCCGACAGATCGCGAGCGAACACTGTTGGAAGAAAAATCCATACCCGGTCCCGAAGGTAGCCCGGATGTTCCGATCCGCATCTATCGTCCGCGAGGCGCTGATGGCGAACTACCCTGTGTCTTCCACATCCACGGTGGGGGCTACGTCGCCGGGTCAGCGAAGGACCTAGAGGGCGTTCATCTGCCAATGGCTGCGAACCTCTGCTGCTGCTTGGTTTCCGTGGACTACCGCTTGGCCCCAGAGACCTCTTTCCCGGGGGCGATCGAGGACTGCTACGCCGCACTCAAATGGGTCTTTGCCAACACCGATACGCTCGGGATTGATCACGCCCGGATAGGTGTGATGGGTGAAAGCGCCGGAGGCGGCTTGGCGTCCGCATTGGCACTGCTCGTCCGGGATCGCGGCGAATTTGCCTTAGCATTTCAGCACCTGATCTATCCGATGCTCGACGACCGGACCTGTACCGCACCCGATCCCCATCCGCACACGGGACATTTCATCTGGAATAGCGTCAGCAACAGGTTCGGCTGGTCGAGCCTGCTTGGCCACGAACCGGGCTTGGATGATGTGTCCCATTATGCCGCCCCAGCCCGCGCTGTCGATCTCAGGGGCTTACCTCCCGCCTATATCGCGACCGGCGCATTAGACCTGTTTCTGGAGGAGGATCTCGAATACGCACGCCGCCTATTGCGAGCCGGGGTGTCGGTAGAACTGCATGTTTATCCGGGAGCGTTCCATGCCTTCAATGCCTGGCCAAAGTCGGCAGTGGCGGACGCAGCACGGACGGATAGCCTGCGGGCTTTGAACAGGGCCATCAGGGCCCCGCGCTGAGGTCTGCAAATGGGGCGCGAGCCGCCAGTCGGGGGTGACGATCACGGGCAGTTGCGGTCAGGGTTGCCTGTGGCCGCTTTCGGCCCAAGCGGTCGTTCCCGGCCGCTTATGGGAACGGCTTGAGTTGGGTCGAATTCCGTCGGTAGCCTCAGAATTAGCGCGCTTTGGGGCCGAGGCTTCTGCAGCTCAGACAGTTTGCCACTTTTCTTATGACAACATAGGTGTAAAAAGGGGCCGCTAGGAATTGGGAGGCTCGGATGAAGCGACATGTGATCACGATATGCGCGGTTATCGCTCTGGGAGCTTGCGGCCGGGCGCCCCAGGAGAATCGGCAGGCTGCCGAAAGCGAGAACGTGGGGTCGCCAGAGCCAAAGGCGGACGCCTCCAGCGCCCGTTCGCCAGGCTGGCGAGCCGTTATCGCCGAGCTGGATAAGGACAAATCCACCAATGAGCGCGTCAATGACGTTGCGCAGGAAGCGCTGCAGCTTACAGGGAGTTCTACGCCTGCTCAGGCGCCCTCCCTCACGCCGGCTCGCCAGCAGGCTGCCAACATGCTCGCCAGCATCCTGCCGCCCATCGGCAGCGGCGCAGGCGCAAGCCGCGTGACGCAATATGAAGTGAATATCGATCCGCCGGCTGGCGCCAGCTATGTCGGGCGAGCGACCATATCCTTCGCGGGCGACCCGCCAGTCACTGTCTATTATCTCAAGAAGCCCATCGCGAGGCCGGGCAAGCCCGACGCTGAGGGCGGAAAGAGGATTTTGGACGAAACGATGGATATCGTCGGCCTGCCGACCGGATCATCGGCCAGAACCAGCTTTGGGGGGCAGGACAATCTCCTGGCTTTCTGCATGGCCCGGCCGGTCGCTGAAAGCCGCCAGGCGACATGCTCGGCCAGTGTAGCCGACATTCCTTTGCTGCTGTTAACAACCTATCCGCGGCAAAACGATACCGATGAGGTCTTCAAGCAGGATCCGATCGACCGAATGATCAAGGTGTTTCAACGCCTCCGGACGTAAAATCCCGGTTCAGAGCCCAACATTCTTTGCGATCCTCCGGTGCATCAAAGTCTTTCACGAGACGGGAATGGGGGCGCTCCCCCAGGACAGGAAGGAGACAACTTCCGATGCTCATTTGGGTCCTGCTTCTCGCGTGGATCGGATCCGTTGTGATCGTCGTCCGTTCCTTTCCGAGGGCGCCCGAGGTACGGCGTCGTCTGCGGGCCCTATCGTTCATGATCATGCCGTGGGGCCTTGCGATTCTCTTGGGTCCTTTCGTGATAGACCATCATGCGGTCGGCACGCACATCCGGGAACGGATGATGATCGGCCAGTATGCGGCCATGGCGCTTCTTTGCTTCATTGCTGCGGTCGGCATCGTTCGGGCGCGTGGCGCGAGACGATGCGCATCGGCGATCGCCGTCGCCAATTTCATTCCGGTCTTTCTGTTGGTCTCCGTCAGCGTCATGATCATTGACCCCGGCTCCTGAGCAACGCTCAACGGAGGTTAGAAACCGAGCGCCGCCCACTCATGGCAGCCAGCGCCGATTCGCCCGCGCCACGCCGACCCGAAGGGCATACCGCTCGGCGCGAAGCCGGTTGTCATCCTATGTCGCAGCATCCTCCCCTAGGCCGAACGCCCGATAGAGCGGCTCGAACGTCAGGGGTAATCCAAACACCCTGCCATCGTCGTCGAAGAGTTGCTGAGCAAGACCGTCCGTCAGTGCGCAGCGGTGCTCATAGCCTTCCGCAACGGCCTGCTGGCGAAAATCCGACCCATCCACGAACAGCATGCCAGCCAGCGGCTCAATCTCCGCCACTTCGCAGCGCCTTTGATCAATGTGGCGCGGGATCAGCAGTTGCAACCCGTGCCACCCCGACCAAAACAGGCCCACGGCCGCGCGAGTCTCGACGATCCGCACGAAGTAGAGCTTCGTAGGGTCGATCGGCAGTTCTTCGTCATCTTTCACGGCGCATGTCCTTCCGTCCCACAAAATGGTTCGGCAAACTCGATGCTCTTATAACATATATATTGTCAAAAGAAACATGCCTTGATAAATCGTCCTCATCTGAAGGGGATCGATCATGGCGCGATTCGGGGTTTCGGTAACGGCAACGCTGCTTCTCGCGCTCATGGTCAGCGCCTGCGATGCCGCAAAGGACGGTCATGAAGCCGCCAATGCCGCCACGCCAGCTGCGGCGCAGCAGCTCTCACAATCTGATGAAAAGCTGGAGCAGGCAGGCGATTGCGTTATCCCTCCCGCGACCGGAGGGACGATCGCCAGCGAGGACCCGCGCTGGCGCAGCTTTGATTTCTGGGTCGATCGCATGCGCCGTGGCGTGGCACGCCCGGCGGATGCCGGTGACCGCTCGGGCATCGGCCATTTCTGCGGCACATGGTCGGTCGCGATCTTCCAGCCCAATGTGGAAAAGTCGGCCGGCGTGATCGGGCTGCGTGTGGCGCCGGACGGCAGCTATGTCGCGATCGTGCGCGATGGTGTCGCCGATGATGATTATGCCTTTCATATCGACCGCGGACAGATGTCGGCGAGCGACGCTGGTCTGCGCTTCGTCTCAGGTCAGGGATGGAATGACGAGGGTCAGTGGCTGCCGGTGACGGGCGGCGGCATGGTCGCAATGATGCAGCAGAAGATCCTGTGGTTCCGCCCCATCGGACCGAATGCCAGGAAGCAGGTCGATGCGATGATCGAGGCCGCAAGCGGCGCAGGCAGGGATATGGCCTCCAACATCGCACTCGCCATGGCCGTCGCCAAGGCCTGGTCGCCGGACGCCGAACTGCGCGCACTGGAACTGCGGCCGCATGACGGCGACTTCTCCAGCCCGGTAGTGGCGCCGAGCTTCTATTCGCGCACCAAGAACATCACGATGGTCATGCTCTTCGACGCGGCGGCCGGGCAACTACCGACAGGCAAGACCTATGCGGGCGACGTGACCGGAACGACGAAGGCAATCCCCGCCGACGCCATGGCTCTGCCGTCGCTTGCCGGCGGGAGCCCGGAAGATGGTCCCGCTGTCCTGCGCTGGTGGGGCAATGGAGACGCCGCAGGCCTCTGGTGGGTGTTCACGCGTCCCATGGCAGGCAATCGCCGGGGCGACATCTGCTATGATGTGGCGCAAAGCGGTGTGCGGGATTGTCGTGTGGTGTTCGGCGATGAAGTCGCCGACTATGAGCGGCGCGCGGCGGCGGTGCGGCGTAACCGACAGGCCGCCCCCGCACGCGGGGGCGATTCGGCACCGTTCGTCCTCCGCCCCCCTTGTAGCGCGTCGTGGCTTCAGCCAGGCGATATCTGCAACGACTTCGGCACCGACAAAATAGTGAGATGAAAAGGCGACAGGTGGGGCCCGCCGTAGCTAGTGCCTGCCTGCTGATGGGGAGACGTCATGATGAGTAGAGCCTCGGATGTCGTTGGCAAATTGACCGGCGTTGTTCTTGTTCTTTTGGCCTTGGGTTGGTTCCTCGGCGCGGAAGACCAAGCTGTTCGAAGACATTGTTACCCTGCCAAGGCAAGCGACCGTGAAGCTTTTGGGTGGATAGACTACATCGCCACGGGATGGGACTGGCCAGTTCATTGGCTTCGAGGCACACGCGCAACGCCCATTCCTTGCAAACCGGGCGTCATCGGGCTCGGCCAGGCGACGCCTCCGTTCCCGGGCAACGCTATGGTCGGGGAGATTTTGCGCGAGAAGGACGGGCGGATCAATCCAGGCGAACTGTCCGGATCATTGCCTGGCGGCAATCCTTCGATCGGCCATCGCAATCTCGATCGCTATCTGGTCGAGCATTCTGGCAACCCGTCGAGCACGCAAGGCACGCCCTCACCGGGCGGCAATGCCGATTCGGATCAGGGCCTCACGCCGGAAGCACGTGCGTTACTGGAGAAGAGGTTGAAGGAAGAACAGTAGGTCCGCTGTCACCCGGCCACGCGCATAGGATGACGCGCCGCGTAACGCGCCAGTAGCATCGCCGCTTCCGTGGCGGTATCGCGATCAAGCGAAGTCATAACGGTCGCCACGGCTGCGCTGTCGGGCCGACTTGCCATGCAGAGCCTGAGCGGCTTCTCGCCTGTCCCGACAATCGCGCACAGACCGCGTGCGTCCGAATTGTAAGCGGTCGCCTGAATCGCCCGTACTTGCGTCTGCCATGCATGGGGAAGATAGCCCGTGAGAAATGCCAGGTCGTCATCATGCTCAGGCCCCTCACTCAGTCCGCGCGAAAACCTCGCGACCTTTTTGGCGTCTTCCGCCGACCGATAGACAGTGAGCATGACAGCGCCGACGTCGCTCCGTCCCACCGAGCGCCGCGCCCAGGGGCCGCGAGCGGTGTCTATCGTGAGTTCCTCGTCAGTTCGGGCGCCCCATGGCGCGAGCAAAGAAGGTTCCGCATTGGCACGCGGCGCAGCCAGCAACAGCGCTCCGGCTAACAATATAAATCTCATGCGCTTACCCCCAATTGCCGGGCCAACCGCTCAAAGGGGAGCGGCAGCCGATCCGGGAACAGCTGATCGAGCAGATCGGGCGAAGCCACGCCAGCAGATGCAGCGGCTTGTGCCAGCAACGCGATGGCGAGATGGTCCGCCGTGAGGTTCATTGCCGAAGCGGTCTGACGCACGGTCTCGACGGTGGCGATGTCCCGGACCATTGTCGCGACCTCGCCCGGCAGATGGCCCACATCGCCCAACCGCAAGGCCAGCACCCCGTCCTGATTCCACAGCACCTGCGAAGCTGCAGAGCGAAGTCGCGCGCCCAGGTGCGACATATCGGTAGGGACCTCCCGGCGGGGTCTCCTGTTGCGCCACCAGTTGCCAAGCCGGACATGCCATGGCGGTCGCGCTCCGACGGTCGGCCATCGCACGGCAAACCCACGGACCCGGCCGGGGGCGGGAACGTCGCCATCTGGCGCGAGCGGAGACGCAGCAGGCTCGACGGCCGGTGCCTGAGACGGAACCGCCTGCACATCGGAGGATACCGCATCGACCAGTGCGAGCTTGCGCATAGCCGGCAGCACCCCGGTCGCTTCGCCTTCGGCGCCTACGAAAACCAGGCTGGTTTCGCTGGTCAGCAAATTGCCCTTGAGCGCAAGATCGCGAACCCGCTGGCGATCCGCTGGCCTATCACCGTCAAGCAGTGCCGCAATCTGCTCCGCCATGCGCAGGCCCATTTCCGCACGCACATCGTCGGCGGACCAATCTATCACCTTGCCCTCAAAGCCTGCGGGGATGACGATATCCAGCGTCATTGGCGCATTGCCGATCTGCTGCCTGGGCAGCAGATCAGTTCCCCCCGACCGCACAATGAGTTCATTCGCGCCCTCAATCTTCAGCGTGATCGGATGCGACTCGCTGGTCTGGCGTGGGGTGAGATGATCAGGCACCGCAGGAACAGTCAGATCAGGGTCGACCCCGGGGCAGAGACGTACCGTCGCTCCGGTAAGACCAAGCGCGATCGCGCTTTCGCACACCAGCGAGACCACTTCGCCCGGCTTCACGCCCGCCACCGACAAGGTGCGCCATCCGCGCTTCAAATCTTCGAGCAGGATCGCGCGGTTGCCGTCAACCGCCGCGCCGTCATAGGCGGTTTCGGCTCGCCGTCTCGGTCGTGCCTGTGCGGTCCATCGTTTCTCGCCGATCCGAACTTCCACCCCGTGAACCACTTCGCCGGTCAGCGCGGGCGGCATGGTCAGCACCGCCTCGATCGGCAGCGTTTCCTGGTTGGTGAACGTGCGCGTGACGATCAGACGGGCAATTGGTGGAACCAGACGAAGTCGGATCTCGGTTTTGTCGAGCAGCAGGGGTGGTCTGGGGGCGAGCGACGGCCGGAACAAGGGCACCAGCGGATCGATCAGCTTATCCATCGTCGTGCTTCCCCGGATCCCGCGAATGATCAGCCAGCCGCCCGCTTGCGCGCCTTGGGTACGTCGCCTGAAAATGCTTCGCGCAGTCTAGTTTCGGTCTGCGCGATCATCTGATCCAGGTCAGCATCCCTGCCGATCAGATCGGGTGCGACCACCAGTGTCAGGCCGTCCATCACCGGCACGGGCACGCCCTCGCGCGCATCCAGAAGAAGCCGGATCGCGGCATTGGGAAAGCCAAGGCCCTTCAAGCGCTGAAAGCGACGGATCGCCTGGATGTGTGCGTCATCATATGTAGCATAAGTGCGCCCGCCTTCGGGCGAGGGGACGAACCCCTCGGAAATCAGGAAACGGATCTGCCGGATTGTCGCTCCGGTAATCGCGGAGAGTTCTTCGAGCTTCATCTACCTCTTTTAACATATAATTTGTCAAAAACAAGAACCCGCGGGCGGATTGCTGGCAACCGCGCCATTTGGTTGATCTGGATGAACATATTTCTGCGTCTGACGAGGCGATTGTTCGAGGTGAACGGCGTTTCGTGTCGGCGGCAACCCAGGCTCTTGGAGATATCTTTATGGCAGGTCTCGGTCTTAGCCGACGTTCAGACGCCCGGTGTAGAACGTCATGAGTTGGGTCGACAGCCGTCATAGCTGCGGCGCCGCGAGGAAGGGCAGCTTTCTGCGGTTCCCTGCCCGGAACCTGACAGTCGGCAGACGGCCCGAATGCAGCCGTCAGACCGAGTGACCTCAAATACGTACCCCGTGTCACCAGCGAGTGCCTGACGCGCTGATCGAGATCCAGCGACCCTTGAGGCCGAGCCCGGGACGCTGAGTCGTGCGGGCGGAGGCCCGCATGACACCGACGAAGCTCCTCCTTGACCAGATGCTGGTTGTCGCCGGGATCGTCGTCGCCGGCATCTGGTTCGCGACGCAGTGGGCGGCGGCGTCGCTCGCCTATCAGCCCGAGCTCGGCACGCCCTGGTTCCGGCTCGGCGGCACGCCCGTCTATCCGCCCTGGTCGCTCTTCCCCTGGTGGTTCCATTTCGACGCCTATGCACCGGTTGTCTTCGACGAGGCTGGCGCGATCGCCGCCGGGGGCGGGCTGCTGGGCTGCGGTGCGGCTGTGGCCGGGTCGGTCTGGCGCGCCCGGCAGCAGCGCAACATCACCACCTATGGATCCGCGCGCTGGGCCGGCCCTCGCGATATCCGGGCCGCCGGCCTGGCGGCGGAGGCCGGCGTGTTCCTCGGCCGCACCGCCTCTCGCTACCTGCGCCATGACGGGCCGGAGCATGTCATGGCGTTCGCGCCGACGCGCTCGGGCAAGGGCGTCGGTCTCGTCGTGCCGACCCTCCTCGGCTGGACCGGCTCGACGGTCGTCCACGACATCAAGGGCGAGAACTGGCAGCTGACCGCCGGCTGGCGCGCGCGCTTCTCGCATTGCCTGCTCTTCAATCCGACCGACGCGCGCTCCGCGCGCTACAATCCGCTGCTCGAGGTGCGCCGCGGCGCCGACGAGGTCCGCGACGTCCAGAACATCGCCGACATCCTGGTCGATCCCGAAGGTGCGCTCGAACGGCGCAACCACTGGGAGAAGACCAGCCATTCGCTGCTGGTCGGCGCGATCCTCCACATCCTCTATGCCGAGGAGGAGAAGACGCTCGCCCGCGTCGCGACCTTCCTGTCCGATCCCGAGCGCCCGTTCGTCGCCACGCTGCGCGCGATGATGGCGACCAACCACCTCGGCACGGAAGAGATGCCGCTGGTGCATCCGGTCGTCGCCTCGGCCGCGCGCGAGGTGCTGAACAAGTCCGACAACGAGCGCTCGGGCGTGCTGTCGACGGCGATGTCGTTCCTCGGCCTCTATCGAGATCCCACCGTCGCCGCGGTCACGGCCGCCTCCGACTGGCGAGTCGAGGACCTGGTCGCCGCACCGCATCCGGTGTCGCTCTACCTGGTCGTGCCGCCCTCGGACATCAGCCGCACCAAGCCGCTGATCCGCCTCGTGCTCAACCAGATCGGCCGGCGCCTGACCGAGCAACTCCATACTGCAGGCGTACCCGGGCGCCACAAGCTTCTCATGATGCTCGACGAGTTTCCTGCCCTCGGCCTCCTCGACTTCTTCGAGACGAGCCTTGCCTTCCTCGCCGGCTATGGCGTCCGCGCCTTCCTGATCGCGCAGAGCCTCAACCAGATCGAGAAAGCGTATGGCGAGCACAACGCCATCCTCGACAACTGCCATGTCCGCGTCGCCTTTGCGACGAATGACGAGCGGACAGCCAGGCGGATCTCCGACGCGCTCGGCACCGCGACCGAGCAGCGCGCGATGCGCAACTATGCCGGCCACCGCCTCGCGCCTTGGCTCGCACACGTCATGGTCAGCCGCCAGGAGACCGCCCGCGCACTGCTGACACCCGGCGAGGTCATGCAGCTGCCGCCGACCGACGAGGTCGTCCTCGTCGCGGGGCATCCGCCGGTCCGCGCCCGGAAGCTGCGCTACTTCGAGGACGCGCAGTTCAAGGCGCGGGTGCTCCCGCCGCCGACGCCCGGGCAAAGCGGGGCAACCGACCTGCCGCCTCACCGCGCCCATGACTGGCATGATCGTGTCCGCCCCGTCGACGCGCGGCTCGCTGAGGCCGCGGCTGAAGGCGAGGAGGAGGCCGGCGGCCTCGAACAGGCGCGTCATCCCGAGCAGGAGATTGCCACCGCGACACCTGTCGATCCGGCATCCACCGACCCGCTCGGGCTGGGCGAGGACGAAGGCGACGCTGTCACCGACAAGCACGCGATGGATCGTGCCACGACCAGCACCGCGCGGCGCGCCTATGCCCTCGATATGGCCGACAGGCGGCCCGGCAATCTCGAGCTGGACTTCTAGAGATGGCCGATCGCGTCCGCCACCAGCTGTTCCTGCCGAAAGCGACCAGCGACCGTCTCGAGGCGCTCGCCGCAGCACCCGGCGCGACCAAGTCTGCGATCCTTGCGGACGCCGTGACCGCCTGGCTCAATCGCCGCGGCGCGTCCGAACTCGAGGACCGCTTCGCGCTCCGCCTCGACCGGATGTCCAATGCGCTGGGCCGCATCGAGCGCGACGGTCATGTCGTGCTCGAGACGCTTGCGCTGTTCATCCGGTTCGAACTCGCGATCCAGGCGCCGCTCGCCGAGAACGACGCGGCCGGCCGCGCGCTCGGGCGCGAGCGCTTCGAGGCGTTCGTGACCCAGGTCGGCCGCGCCGTCGCGACCGGCAGGCGCACGCTCCTTCCCGCGGAGGAGGAGCGATGAGCGAGATCCTCTCGTCCGATCGCCGGCGCGCGATGCTGCGCACGGCGATGGGCCCCGACATCGCTTCGGCGCTGGCCGATCCACTGGTGGTCGAGATCATGGTCAATCCCGACGGCTCGCTGCGCCTCGACCGGCTCGGCGAAGGCCGGATCGACACGGGCGTCGTCCTTGAGGCGCCGCAGGTCGAGCGGATCGTCCGGCTGGTCGCGAGCCATGCCCGAACCGAGGTCCATGCGGCACAGCCGATCATTTCTGCCGAGCTGCCGCCGCATCTCGATGGCCGGGCCGGCGAACGCTTCGAAGGCGTGCTGCCGCCGGTCTCGACCGGCCCCTGCTTCTCGATCCGCAAGCCCGCCCGGCGCCTCTATACGCTGGACGACTATGTGGCGGACGGAATCATGTCCGCCGCGATGGCGGATACGCTGCGGGTAGCGGTCACCCAGCGGTTCAACATCCTCATCGCCGGCGGGACGAGCTCGGGCAAGACGACGCTCGCCAACGCACTCCTTGCCGAGATGCGCTGCGTGGATGCCCGCGTCATCCTGATCGAGGACACCCGCGAGCTGCAGAGCCCGGCGCCGGACACGGTGGCGCTGCGCACCCGCCCGGGCGTGGTCTCGATGACCGACCTGGTGCGCTCGACCCTCCGCCTCCGCCCCGACCGGATCATCGTCGGCGAGGTTCGCGGGCTCGAGGCGCTCGACATGCTCAAGGCCTGGAATACCGGGCACCCCGGCGGGATCGCGACCGTCCACGCCAACTCGGCCGAGGCCGCGCTCTACCGCGTCGAGCAACTCGTCCAGGAAGCGGTCGTCACCGTGCCCCGCTGCCTCGTCGCCGAGGCGATCGACCTCGTCGTCTTCATCGCCGGGCGCGGTGCCCATCGCTCGGTCGATGCGATCGCGCGGGTCGTCGGCGTCGATCCCGACAGCGGCGCCTACGCCCTCGCACCGTTCCACCTTCCCACCAACCCAGGAGAATGACCATGAAGACCATTGCCTCGCCCACCAGGCCGCGCCTGCTGGCCGGCGCCGCCATCGCCGTCCTCGCCGCCGGCCAGGCCTGGGCCTCCGGAACCGGCATGCCGTGGGAGGAGCCGCTCCAGCAGGTGCTGGAGTCGGTCCAGGGCCCGGTCGCCAAGATCGTCGCGGTGATCATCATCATCGTGACCGGCCTGACCCTGGCGTTCGGCGAGACGGCCGGCGGTTTCCGCCGGCTCATCCAGATCGTCTTCGGGCTGTCGATCGCGTTCGCCGCCTCGAGCTTCTTCCTGTCCTTCTTCTCGTTCGGCGGCGGGGCGCTGCTGGCATGATCGGGCCAGATGCATTCAGGGCCCAGCATCTCGACGGGTTCGAGGCGCCGCTCCATCGGTCGCTCGCCGAACCGATCCTGCTCGGCGGCGCGCCGCGCGCCATCGCGATCGTCAACGGCACCGCCGCCGCCGCGCTGGGGCTGGGCCTCCAGCAATGGATCGCAGGCGTGCTGGTCTGGGCGGTTGGTCACACCATCGCGGTCTTCGCCGCGAAACGCGATCCGGACTTCGCTCCGGTGCTCGCGCGCCACCTGAGGCAGCGGGGATATCTCGCGTGCTGAACCTGCGCGAATATCGCAGCCGCGCCGACAGGCTGGCCGATCATCTGCCCTGGGCCGCGCTGGTCGCGCCCGGCGTGGTGCTCAACAAGGACGGCAGCTTCCAGCGCACCTTGCGCTTCCGCGGTCCCGACCTCGAATCGGCGACCGAGGCCGAACTGGTCTCCGCCTGCGCGCGCGCCAACAATGTGCTCAAGCGCTTCGGCTCGGGCTGGGCGCTGCACATCGAGGCCGAGCGCCGCGAGGCGCCGGGCTATCCCGCGAGCAGCTTCCCGGACGCGGCATCCTGGCTCGTCGACGAGGAACGGCGTGCGTCGTTCGAGGCGGCGGGAGCGCATTTCGAGAGCCGCTACCATCTCACCTTGACCTTCCTGCCGCCGCCCGACCAGGCGGACAGCGCCGGTCGCGCGCTGGTCGAGCGTGCCGATGCGCCGCAGGGCCGCGACTGGCGCCAGGCGCTGGCCGGGTTCGTCGCGGAGACCGATCGCGCGCTCGATCTCTTCTCGGGCTTCATGCCCGAGATCGCCGCGCTCGACGATGCGGAGACGCTTGCCTTCCTCCACGGCACGATCTCGACGCGACGCCACCGCGTGCGCGTGCCCGAGACGCCGATGTATCTCGACGGGCTGCTCGCCGATACGCCGCTGACCGGCGGGCTCGAGCCGATGCTCGGGTCGTTGCACCTGCGCACGCTGACCATCCTCGGCTTCCCCGGCCTCAGCCGGCCCGGGATTCTCGACGCGCTAAACCACCAGGATTTCGGCTATCGCTGGGTCACGCGATTCATCGCGCTCGACAAGACCGACGCGACCATGGCCCTGACCCGGCTGCGCCGCCAATGGTTCAACAAGCGCAAGTCGGTCACCGCGATGCTGCGCGAGGTGATCTACAACCAGCCGGTCCAGCTGCTCGACAGCGACGCCGACAACAAGACCGCCGACGCCGATCTGGCACTCCAGGCGCTGGGCGGCGACCATGTCGCCTTCGGCCACCTCACCACGACGATCACCGTCGCCGACGCGGATCGCGCCCGCGTTGAGGACAAGGTCCGCGCGGTCGAGCGGATCGTCAACGGGCTCGGCTTCACCTGCATCCGCGAGGGGCTGAATGCGGTCGAGGCCTGGCTCTCGAGCCTGCCCGGGCAGGCCTATGCCAATGTCCGCCAGCCGCTCGTCCACACGCTCAACCTCGCGCACCTGATGCCGCTGTCGAGCGTCTGGGCGGGGCCCGCGCGCAACCGGCACCTCGACGGGCCGCCGCTCCTCCATGCCGAGACCAGCGGGTCGACCCCGTTCCGGCTCTCGACCCATGTCGGCGATGTCGGGCACATGATGATCGTCGGGCCGACCGGTGCCGGCAAGTCGGTGCTGCTCGCGCTGATCGCGCTCCAGTTCCGCCGCTATCCGGGGAGCCAGCTCTACATCTTCGACATGGGCCGCTCGGCACGGGCCGCGACGCTGGCGATGGGCGGCGCGCATCACGGGCTCGGGCTCGGTGGCGACGCCGGCGGAACGATCGCCTTCCAGCCACTGTCCCGGATCGGGGATGCGGCGGAGTGCGCTTGGGCAGCCGAATGGATCGCCGCGCTGCTCGCGCACGAGAAGGTCGTGGTCACGCCGGAGGTGAAGGAAGCCGTCTGGTCGGCGCTGACCAGCCTGGCGAGCGCGCCGATCGAGGAACGGACGCTCACCGGCCTGTCGCTGCTGCTCCAGTCGACGGCGCTCCGCTCGGCGCTCGCGCCCTATACGCTCGAAGGTCCGTTCGGCCGGCTGCTCGACGCGGCCGGGGACGACCTGCGCATGGCGGACGTCCAGTGCTTCGAGACCGAGGCGCTGATGGGTGCCGGCAGCGTGGTCGCGCCCGTCCTGACCTATCTCTTCCACCGGCTCGAGGCGCGGTTCACCGGACGCCCGGCATTGCTGATCCTCGACGAGGCATGGAAGTTCCTCGACCACCCGCTGTTCGCCGCACGCATCCGCGAGTGGCTGAAGACGCTGCGCAAGAAGAACGTCGCGGTGATCTTCGCGAGCCAGAGCCTTGCCGACATTGCCGACAGCGGCATCGCGCCCGCGATCATCGAGAGCTGCCCGCAGCGCATCCTGCTTCCCAATGCCGCGGCGATCGAGCCGCAGGGGCGCGCTGCCTATCAGCGGTTCGGGCTCAACGACCGGCAGATCGAGCTCGTCAGCCGCGCGACGCCGAAGCGGCATTATTACCTCCAGTCGGCCGCGGGCAACCGTCTCTTCGAGCTGGGTCTCGGACCCGTCGCGCTCGCGCTGTGCGGTTCTTCCGATCCCTCAACGCAGGCGCGCATCGACGCGCTGCTCGCGGAGCACGGCCCGGCCGGATTCGCCGCGCGCTTCCTCGAGGAGGCCGGTCTCGACTGGGCCGCGGCGCTGCTCGCCCAATTCCCCGATCCCCAGGCGATGGAGTAGACCTGATGCGTATCCTCACCCGCAAGAACCTGATTGCAACGGCGCTGGGCCTTGGCGCCCTGGGCTCGCTGACGATGGGCTTCGCCACCTCGGCGCACGCGCAGATCACGGTGTTCGACCCCAGCAACTACAGTCAGACTGTCCTGACCGCGGCGCGTACGCTCCAGCAGGTCAACAACCAGATCCAGTCGCTCCAGAACGAGGCGCAAATGCTGCTCCGGCTGGACAGGAACCTGAAGGGCATCGCCTTTCCGCAGCTCCAGGCGCTGCTCGACAAGCTCGACGGTATCGACCGGCTGATGCAGCAGGCGCAGAGCGTCGACTTCGAGGTGGACCAGCTCGAGGCCAGGCTGAAGGCGCTCTATCCGCGCCGCTTCGATCCCGCCTCGACACGCGACCAGCGGTTGCAGGCTGCCCGGGCGCGCTACGACGCGAGCACCGATGCCCTGCGCCGGACGATGACCGTCCAGAGCAATATCGTGCAGCAGGCGCGCGAGGATGCCGAGGCGCTGGCCGGGATCGCGTCACGTAGCCAGGGTGCGGAAGGCGCGCTCGCCGTCGGCCAGGCCACCAACCAGCTGCTCGCGCTCACCGCCAAGCAGGGCATGGCGCTCCAGCAGATGATGGCCGCGCAGTTCCGCGCCGACGCGCTCGAGAAGCAGCGCCAGCTGACCGAGTCCGAGGCGTCGCGTGCCGCGACGCGCAGGTTCCTCGGCACCGGGACTGCCTACACCCCCCGGCAATAGCGAGACCGGCCGCGGCGGAACGAGCCCCGCCGCCGCGGCCGCGGCACACGGGGCCCAGATCCAGGGAAGAACCTGTGAACGACCTCAACGTGATCGACCGGTTCATGGCCGACTTCATCCGCTACATCGACAGCGGGTTCGGCCTGCTCGGGCCCGATGTCGGCTTCCTGACATCCGTGCTGATCGGCATCGACATCACGCTCGCCGGCCTGTTCTGGGCGATGGGCGGCGAGGACGACATCATCGGCCGCTTCCTCAGGAAGATTCTCTACATCGGCGTATTCGCGTTGATCCTGAACCGCTTCTCGACTCTTGCCGACATCATCTATCGCTCGTTTGCGCAGGCCGGCCTGACCGCCGGCGGGGGAACGCTTTCGGCCGACGACCTGCTGCGCCCGGGCAGGCTCGCGGGCACCGGCTTTCAGGCCGCCTGGCCATTGCTCGACCAAGCGAGCGAACTGCTCGGCTTCACGACCTTCTTCGACAATTTCCTGACGATCATGGTGCTCCTGATCGCCTGGCTGATCGTGATCGTCGCCTTCTTCATCCTCGCGGTCCAGATGTTTGTCTGCATCCTCGAGTTCAAGCTGACGACGCTTGCCGGCTTCATCCTCGTGCCGTTCGCGCTATGGAACCGGACCAGCTTCCTCGCCGAGCGCGTGCTCGGCAACGTCATCTCGTCGGGCATCAAGGTGATGGTGCTCGCCGTCATCGTCGGTATCGGCTCGGGCTTCTTCACCGAGTTCACCTCCGCGCTCCGTGGCAAGGAGCCCGATATCGGCCAGGCGATGAGCCTCGTGCTCGCCAGCCTCGCATTGTTCGGCCTCGGCATTTTCGGACCGGGCATCGCCTCCGGGCTTGTCTCCGGCGCGCCGCAGCTCGGCGCCGGCTCGGCGGTCGCGACCACGGCGCTTGCGGCGGGCGGCTTCGCGGTCGCCGGCGGCGCGGGCATGGCAGCGGCGAAGGGGCTTGCCGGTGCCGGTCTCGGCGCAATCCGCGCCGGCACCTCGATGGGGTCGGCGGCGTCGAGCGCGTACAAGCTCGGCCAGGAGACCTCCGGCTCGAAATCGGTCGCCGCCGGCATGGGCGGTGTCGCGACCGCCGCCCGCGGCGCGCTCGCGCAGCGCATGGGAGGCGGGCTCGGGCTCCGCGCCGCAGCCGGCGAAGGCCAGCGCGCAGCCTGGAATGCCGGCACGACGGGCGCGCAGGCGAACCCCGGGGAAGCACCGGCTCCTGCGTCTGACGCCATGCCGGGTTGGGCGCGCGACCTCCAGAACACGCAATCCCGCCGTCACCATCGCCAGGCGGCGATTCACGCCCTCCAGGGTTCGGATCGCGGCGGCGGCGGCGCGACCCCCGACATCAAGGAGAAGGACTGATGCGCTTCAAACGTGCCGTCCAGCGCTACGGGCGCACGGACGAACCCGAGACACCCTATCAGCGGGCCGGCCAGCTCTGGGACGAACGGATCGGTTCCGCCCGGGCCCAGGCGAGTAACTGGCGGCTGATGGCGTTCGGCGGGCTGGCGCTGACCACGGGCCTGTCGGGCGCGCTGGTCTGGCAGTCAATGCAGAGCCGCGTCGTCCCCTATGTTGTCGCGGTCGACAGCCTCGGCGAGGCGCAGGCGGTGTCACCAGCCGCCGCCGAGTATCGGCCGACCGACCCCCAGCTCGCCTGGTTCCTCGCTCGCTTCGTCACCGACATACGGGGACGGTCGCTCGACCCGGTGCTGATGCGGGAGAACTGGCTTCAGGCTTATGACTTCGCATCGAAGCGCGGTGCCATCTTCCTCGGCGAATATGCCCGCTCGGCGAACCCGTTCGCCGATGTCGGCGACAGGACCGTCTCGGTCCAGGTGACCAGCGTGGTCCGCGCGTCCGCGACGAGCTTCCAGGTGAAATGGGCCGAGCGCGCCTATGACCGCGGGAGCCTTGCGGGCACATCGCGCTGGACCGCGATCGTCACCGTCCTGCTCAAGCCGCCGCGCGACGCGGACACGCTGCGCAGGAACCCGCTCGGGCTCTATGTCGATGCGATCGACTGGAGCCGCGAGCTCGAGACCCCTGCCGACCATGCACCGGGCACGGCGTCGACGCCCGTGCCGGATTCCGGTGTGCCCGGCGGGTCGCCGCTCGATCCTGGCCTCGGCCAGCCCTCCCAGGCCCAACCGGAGAACCGTCCATGAACCGCATCCTGCTTGCGGCGAGCGCGCTCGCCGTGATGCCCGCCGTCGCGCAAACCTCGCCGCCCCAGCCGCCTCAGGTCGCCACGACGAGTCCCAGCCCGCCGCCGGTGGCGACCGCCATCGCTCCACCTTTGGTAGTGCGCCCCGTGGCGCCGCATCGCCACAAGCCGTCGCCGGCCGAGCTTCGGGTCCGCACGGCGAATGCAAAGGCGACCCGGGAGCCCGCGACACCGGCTTTCGTCAACGCCGTGCAGGTCTACCCCTATGGCGAGGGCGTCCTGTACCGCCTGTTCGCCGCGCCCGAGCGGGTCAGCGACATCGCCCTGCAACCCGGCGAGGCGATCGTCTCGGTGGCGGCGGGTGACACCGCACGCTGGACGGTCGGCGACACGACGAGCGGCGCGGGGGAAAGCAAGCGCGTCCATATTCTCGTCAAGCCGTTCGCCGCCGGGCTCTCGACCAATCTCGTCATCACGACCGACCGGCGCGCCTATCATCTGCAGCTCGACAGTACGCTGGCCACCGCCATGGCCGCCTTGTCCTGGACCTATCCGCAGGACGAGATGATCGCGATCCGCCGCCAGCAGGCGTCGGCGGAAGCGGCAAGGCCGGTTGCTTCGGGCCTCGCCATCGAGCGCCTCGACTTCGGCTATGTCGTGACCGGCGACAGGCCGGCCTGGCGGCCGCTGCGTGCGTTCGACGACGGGCACCAGACGTTCATTGAGTTCCCGGCGAGCGTCGGCGTCGGCGAAGCGCCGCCGCTGTTCGTCATCGGCGACCGGGGCGATGCCCAGCTCGTCAATTACCGCATGGCCGGTCGCTTCTATGTCGTCGACCGGCTGTTCGATGCCGCCGAGCTTCGGCTGGGCGCGAAGAAGCAGGCCGTGGTGCGGATCAGCCGTACAGGCGCCGACCGGCGCCGGCACCGGAGGGCGTCATGAGCGAGACCGTGCCTGCGGCGGCGGCCGCTCCGAAAGTCGACCCCGAGACGCTCGTGCTGCGCGGCGGCCCGAGCCGGATCATCCGCTTTCGGCGCGCCGTGATCATCGCGATCGCAGCGCTCGGATCGACGGCAATCGTCGGCGTGACCTGGATCGCGCTCAAGCCCGCAACCTTCCGGATCGTCGCCGGCGCCGGAGACCAGAAGGATATCGCCAGCCGGGCGCCGGACGATGCGCTCGCCGGCGCGCCGAAAAGCTATGGTGACGTGCCAAGGCTCGGCCCGCCGCTGCCCGGCGATCTCGGGCGCCCGATCCTGCGCCGACAGGAGGCGCTCGGTGGATTGCCGCCTCCCGGCTCTTCGGATCAGGCCGCACAGGCCGCCGAGGCCGAGCGACAGCGACTTCTCGCCGAGCGCAAGTCGGCCCGCGAGTCCGGCATCATGATGCAGCTCGGCGCTGCCGGGCACGCAACCGGCGCTGCTCTGACCACCGATGCGCCGGCCCCGGCTCCGGCACAGGAAGCGCAGCCGGCGACGATCGCCGTCGATCCCGCACGCGATCCGGGCAACCAGCAGCGCAAGGCCGACTTTCTCGCAAGCAAGGACCCGACCAGCGACATCAATCCGCACAGGCTGGTGACGCCTGTCTCACCTTATACGCTGACCGCCGGCAGCATCATCGCCGCGAGCCTGATTACGGGGCTCAACTCCGACCTGCCGGGGCTCGTCACCGCGCAGGTTACCGAGAACGCCTATGACAGTGTCACCGGCCGCATTCTCCTGGTGCCGCAGGGGTCTCGCCTGATCGGCAGCTACGACAGCGTCGTGGCGTTCGGACAGAAGCGCGCGCTGGTCGTATGGCAGCGCATCATCCTGCCCGATGGCCGCTCGATCCGTATCGACAATGTGCCGGCAACCGACATGGCGGGTTATGGCGGGCTCTCCGACAAGGTCGATGCCCACACCTGGCAGCTGCTCAAGGGGGTGGCGCTGTCGACGCTGCTCGGCGTCGGCACCGGGCTGAGCCTGGGCGACAGCGAAAGCGACCTCGTGCGCGCCATCCGGGAATCGGTGCAGCAGGGAACGTCGCGTGCCGGTGACCAGATCGTCACCAGGAACCTCAACGTCCAGCCGACCCTCGAGGTGCGGCCGGGCTGGCCGCTGCGCGTGGTCGTCCACAAGGACATCGTCCTCGCGCCGTGGCCCGGACAGGAGCGATAGCATGCCGGATCTCAAACTCGCACAATTGCCTGACCGCACCCCGGTCAAGCTCGGCATCTCGGTGACGCCGGACCTCCACCAGGCGCTCAACGATTATGCGGTGCTCTATGCCCAGGCCTATGGCCGGGAGGAGCCGGTCGCTGACCTGATTCCGGCAATGCTCGCCGCCTTTCTCGAAAGCGACAGGGCGTTCGCCCGCTCGCGGCGCCCGCCGGCCGGAGGCGGCCGATGATGCTCGCCTGTGCATCGCGCACCGGCACGCGCCGCAATCTCGACGCACTGCGCGCCGCCGGATGGCGACTGATGGTCTCCGCCCGCGGCGTGCTGCGCACCGAAGGCTTCCGGTACGCGCTCGACAACGGCGCATGGACGTCCTTCCAGAGGAAGGAGCCCTTCGACGAGGCGGCCTTCGAGCGGGCGGTCGCCCTCCTCCGACCCGGTGCCGACTGGATCGTCCTTCCGGACATCGTCATGGGCGGCTCCGCATCCCTGCGCTTCTCGCAGAAGTGGCTCGAGCGGCTCCGACACCGCAGGGCACTGGCCGGCCAGACCTTCCTGATCGCCGTGCAGAACGGGATGCACCCCGAGGAGGTGCGTCACCTGCCGGGTCCCGGGGTCGGCGTCTTCGTGGGTGGCGACACTTCATGGAAGCTGGCGACCATGGGTCGCTGGGCGCGCCTTGCGCATGCGCACGGTTCGATCTGCCATGTGGGACGCGTCAACAGCGCCCGCCGTGTCCGCCTCTGCATGGCGGCCGGCGCCGACAGCTTCGACGGCTCCGGCGTCTCCCGCTTTGCAGCCGCCTTGCCGCCGGTCGACCGCGCCCGCCGGCAAACCGACATCGAAAACTGGCTCTTACGGAGGATAGCGTGATGAAGAACGACATGCATGGGAATACAGGTGGATGGGAAGGACAGGGACCACCGGTCGCTCACACCCTGGAGCCGATCAGCGTGCGGATTGCCACCGCGGTCAAGCTGACCGGAATCTGCCGGTCGACGATCTACGAGCTGATCAACGACGGGACGATCGAGACGATGAAGATCGGGCGATCGACCTTCATCCTCTATCCCAGCCTGAAGCGACTGTTCGAGCGAAGTTGATACCAAGGACGAGTAAGCCGGCGGCCCTTGTATATCGGCGTGAATCAGCCAGCTGCGACGATGGCAGTGCGAAATGCAGCCTTGGCGCGCCTGGAAAGGTCTATTGGGACGGCCGCGACATGCGCATGGCGATCCCAGTCCGCGACCGCCTTATGGGCCTTCTCCAGGATGGTTTTCGCGCGGGTCGACTTGACGTCGCAGAAGCTGGCAAATGCGAGCAGATCGTCGAGGGTGAAATCGGTGGTCTTGCCGTTGAGCGACATCTGATGCTCGCTCGTCCACGGCCCCGACGGATTGTGCGCATACGCCACATCGAATGCGGGTGACAGGCGCCACGCACCCTGTTGGTCCATCAGGAAGGCGATGTTTTTCACATGGTCGTCCTGGTTGCGAATCAGGATGTTGAAATAGGCCCGGCGCAGCTGTTCTTCGATCGCTTTCTGTCCGAGGCCAAGCTTGCGGATCGTCTCGATCGCCTGCTCGTAGGAATACGCACGAGCCAGGTTGAAATCGAAGTGCCGCATGGCACCGAGCGACAGCATGTGAATCTTGCCGCCGCTCCCGGTGCGGTCGAAACGCCTGGTCATGAAGTGCGCGCGTCCGCCTTCTTCGTGTAGCCGGCACGGCATCATCTCGATGCCGGCGTCGCGCGCGGCAAGATAGCAGGCATATTCCAGGCGACCGAAGCCTTTCGGGTCGGCCAGTTCCTTGTCGCCATTGTCGGCGACACCGTCAAATTTGAGCAGCCAGGATTCGAACCCCTCGGTCACCTGTACCTGGCCCGATCGAAATTCGCCGGTGGTCGGGTTCCAGGCCAGCACGGCCTTTGCTCGCGCGCCACCGGCCGAAGTGCCGACCTTCAGGATCTCCTGGAGTGCGGCTGCATCGTGCTTGCCATCCAGCTGGCCCTTGAGCGCCTCGCGCTGGGTCAGGATCGCCGAGGCCAGATCGACCAGGTGCGCGATCTCGACAGGCTCGCTCTTGCGATCGACATCGGCTTTGGCTGGACGGAATTCGAGTGCACCCATCCCGCGTACGCCCGTGTAGCAGAGCCGTTCGACCGGGTTCATGCTGCTCGCAGCCCGGCCCTGCTCGGCAAGCCAGCGGTCGATGAGCAGATTGCCGAACTTGTCGGGCAAGCTGTCCGACAGAAATCCCGGCAGACCCTTGAACGTCTCGCGCGACAGGTTGGGGAAATCGAACACGCCCGCGCGCAGCGGCACCGTAAGCGGCGCGATCTCGATCCGCGACGTCAGAAATTTCGGATCATATTCGAACGATCCGAGCTGGCGCTGATCGTCCCAGAGGACCGCACCGATCTGTCGGCCCCATAGCCAGACTTCCGCACGTGTAACGTCCGGCACCGATTATTCCTTCCCCCAGGACCAGGGCACATCGCCCCCGTCCGGCTCTTGCGGGCGCGCGCGCTCACGCTCGGTGCCTCGCGTCGTGTGTGCATCCATCGGGCTCAGGCGTGCGTCGGGTACGACGTCCAGCAAGCGATCTCCGATGTCGAGTGCGCGCAGCACGCGCGCCAGCGTCTCGATCGTGCCACCTCCCTTTTCCAGTTTACCAACGGTTCCCCGCCGGATTCCGGCTGCGTCCGCTATATCCTGCTGGCGCAGATTGCGTGACAGACGGTATTTCTCGATCCGCTCTCCAAGCGTTGCGAGCACATTGGCAATGGGTTGCTGCGCGATCTCATCATTAGGCACGGAAATGCGATCCTTATCTTGGTTTGAGTAGCGTAAGGACTATATAAGCGATCATAATGATCCTTTGCAATAAGGTTCGTTCTTGCGTACGCTGAGCCTAAATAAGATCATAAAGATCGCATAATCGTGCATTATCGGTGCGATCGAGCCGTCTTCCAATAGCTCCACTTACGGACCAGCCAAATGACCGGCGGTTTTCAGCATCGCTTGCCTCCGGCCCAAACGGTGAGAATGGGGCGGCAAAGCCGTAGGCAGCTACGTAATTTGCTCACTGGTTTTGGCGCCTGGCTCGCCCGCCGAAATCGATGGTCACCACCTTTCCGTCACCGGATGATTTGTCGCTCCCATTGTCGCCGTTGCGGAGTTGATCGAGATAATCGGACCAGTGTTGCATCATCCGCACGCGCTCCTCCCAATATTGTCCGCGGGCGTAGGCGCGTCGCACGCCGTTATTCTCCATGTGCGCAAGTTGCCGCTCGATCGCATCAGGATTCCATAGTCCCATCTCGTTGAGCAGCGTGGCCGCCATCGCGCGGAAGCCATGCGCGGTCATCTCGCTGCCGCTATAGCCCATCCGCCGGAGCGCGAAGGTGACGGTATTCTCCGACATGGGGCGCTTCCAGGTATGGGAAGCCGGGAAGACATAAGGGCTGTGGCCGGTCAGCGGTCGGATCTCGTCGAGCAGGTCGAGCACCTGGCGCGACAACGGCACCTGATGCGGCCAGCGCATCTTCATCTTTTCCGCCGGGATCGACCACACCGCGCGCTCCAGGTCGAACTCGCTCCATTCGGCGCGGCGCAGCTCCCCGGGGCGCACGAAGACATGCGGCGTCATCCGCAGCGCGAGCCTGGTGATCGCGTATCCGGGGCAATCGTCGATGTCCCGGAGCAGCTTGCCGACCTCCTTCGGGCGGGTGATCGCGGCGAAGTGCCTGGTCTTGGGAACGATGATCGCGCCGCGCAGGTCACGGGCGACGTCGACCTTCGCTCGCCCCGTGGCGATGCCGTACCGAAAGACGCGGCTGATCACGCTGCGCATACGTCGCGCGCTCTCATAGCGGCCGGTCGCCTCGATCTTGCGCAGGACCGCCAGCACCTCCTGCACCTCGATCTCGTGAAGCGGGAGATGGCCGAGAAACGGATAGACCTTCTCCAGCAGCCATCGGACCTTGCTGAGCGTTACTTCCGCCCGCTCCTCGCGGGTGATCTTGACGAACCATTCCTCGGCGACGCCCTTGAACGTGACATTGGCGTCGATCTGCGCACGCAGCTTCCGGCGCTTCTTCTCGACCATCGGGTCGACACCGTCGGCGATCATCTTTCGCGCGGAGTCGCGCTTGTCTCGCGCTTCTGCGAGGCTGACTTCCGGCCAGACGCCAAGAGCGAGGGTCTTCTGCTTGTCGAGGAAGCGATAGCCGACGCGCCAGTATTTGGCGCCGTTCGGCATTACCAGGAGGAAGAGAGATCGCTCGTCGTTGAGCTTGTAGGGCTTCGCCCGGGGCTGCGCATTCCTGATCGCGAGTGCGGTAAGAGCCATGATGGTATCTCCGTTCGAAAACGGGCGAATCCACTGCCGAATTATACCAGCAAAACTGATGGTATCTCGGCAAACCCGCCCAAATTTCGTCGGAAAAGATATTCGAAAAAGCGCAGTTTCCCCAGCCACTTGCGCGACGTCGACGGATGTCTGCGGATGGGGAAAGTGGTGCCCCAAGGCGGACGAAAGCGATGAATATGAATCGCCGCTTCTACTACCCTAGAGCCGCCATTTAACGCAAATGATCGCCTTCCTTCGTCCCCGGATTGCCCCCAGCGCTATGACCTAAAGGAACCGTTTTACTCATCCGTCGAGGAACGATCACCCTGCGGCAAACCATCACATCGAAAGGATTGACCGTCCATGCGGCATTTGCCATGATTTGAATATGGGGATCGCGGTCTCCCCACGAGGCGACAGGCTCAAGAATCGCGTCCTACTTTCAACAAGGACGCATCATGTCTGTTCTCAACACGATCTCACCGGATAAACTCGTTCGCTTGGTCGGTATTCCGACCGGGCCTGTTTTGATCGACGTTCGACCCGAGGAGGAATTCTCGGCCGAACCGCTGCTGATCCCTGGATCGTTGCGAAGGTCCGCCAGCGATGTCAGCGCCTGGGCACGAGCATTCCACGGCCAGTCGGTCGTTGTTGCTTGTCGGGACGGTGGATCGCTGAGCCAAGGCGTCGCCGCCCGGCTGCGCCACGACGGCGTGTCAGCGGAGGCGCTGGAGGGCGGTGTGGCCGGATGGGCGAACTCTGGTCTTCCAATGGTGCCGAACACCGTGCTGCCGCCCCGCGATGCCGAGGGACGGACCGTCTGGGTGACGCGCGGTCGCCCCAAGGTGGACCGGATCGCCTGCCCGTGGCTGATCCGCCGCTTCATCGATCCGAGCGCGATCTTCCTGTTCGTGGCGCCCTCCGAGGTTCAGGGCGTCGCCGAGCGCTTTGGCGCCGCTCCCTTCGACATCGAAGGCGAAGGCGTCACTTGGAGCCATCGGGGTGAGCTATGCACCTTCGACGTCATGGTCGAGGCATTCGGCCTCAGCGGTCATGAGTCACTCAAACGCCTCGCGCCGATCGTGCGCGGTGCCGATACCGGCCGCCCCGACCTCGTGCCCGAAGCGGACGGGTTGCTTGCCGCCTCGCTCGGCCTGTCGCGCATGTATGCCGACGATCAGGAACAGCTCGAGGCCGGGATGCTCCTCTACGACGCCTTCTATCGCTGGTGCCGCGACGCGACCGACGAAACCCATAATTGGGTCTCGCACCAGCCCGCGAAAGCCCGCGCCAAAGCGCAGGTGCGGCCATGAGCGGCGCGGTGACGGAACTGCCCGTAGGCAGCGAAGCAGGCACGCCGGATCACGGCATCACATTTGGTGAAGCCGTGCGCGTCTGGGCGCGGATCGCATCGCTGAGCTTCGGCGGCCCCGCTGGCCAGATCGCGGTAATGCACCGCATCCTCGTCGAGGAGAAGCACTGGATCGGTGAGGAGCGCTTTCTGCACGCGCTCAACTATTGCATGTTGCTGCCCGGCCCCGAAGCGCAGCAGCTTGCCGCCTATATCGGCTGGCTGCTTCACAAGACCAAGGGCGGTCTGGTCGCAGGCGGACTGTTCGTGCTGCCCGGCTTCCTCGCAATCCTGGGCCTCAGTTATCTCTATGTGCTGCTCGGCCATGTGCCGCTGATCACCGGGTTGTTCTTCGGCTTGAAGGCGGCGGTCCTCGCGGTGGTGATCCAGGCGGTGGTGCGGGTCGGATCGCGTGCTCTCAAGAACAACGTCATGCGCGGGATCGCGGCGGCCGCCTTTGTCGCGATCTTTTTCCTCAATGCGCCTTTTCCGCTGATCGTCCTAGCGGCGGGCATCGGCGGCTATGTCGGCGGACGGCTGGGCTTGTCGGCCTTCAAGGGCGGCGGCGGACATGGGAGCGCGGGCGGGAATGTCGTCCATGACCGCGATACCGCGCTCGGCGAAAGCCTGCCGGATCATGCCAAGCCCAACCTTGGCTGGTCGCTCAAGATTTCCGGGACATTCCTGTTCCTTTGGCTCGCGCCGGTCATCGCGCTGCTGGTGCTTCTCGGCCCCGATGACGTGTTCACGCGCATCGCAACCTTCTTCAGCCAGATGGCGATGGTTACATTCGGCGGCGCTTATGCCGTGCTGGCTTATGTCGCGCAGGAAGCGGTAGGCACCTATCATTGGCTCAGGCCCGGCGAGATGCTCGACGGCCTTGGCCTGGCCGAGACGACGCCGGGGCCGCTGATCATGGTCACGCAGTTCGTCGGCTTCCTCGCGGCGTTTCGCGATGCGGGCGCATTGCCGCAATTGGTCGCGGCCACGCTGGGCGCGATCCTGACGACATGGGTGACGTTCATGCCCTGCTTCCTGTGGATCTTCGCGGGTGCGCCGTTCGTCGAGCAGTTGCGCGGCAACCGGACGCTCTCGGCCGCACTCAGCGCGATCACGGCGGCCGTCGTGGGCGTGATCCTCAACCTTGCCGTCTGGTTTGCGATCCACACCTTGTTCCAGGACGTGCGGGTGGTCCGGGTCGCGCGGTTCGCCTTCGACTTCCCGGTTCTGACCTCGCTTTACCTCCCGGCGGCGCTGCTGGCCGCCGGCGCCGCGATAGCCGTGTTCCGGTTCAAGGTCGGGATGATCCCGGTCCTCGCGGCAAGTTCCGCGATCGGTGCGGCCCTCTATCTGTCAGGCGTGGTCCAATGATCCCGCTGCTGCTCAAGGAGATCATGATGAAGCGTATCACCACGTTCGGCCTGTTGGGGCTTCTCGCTCTGAGTTCGCCCGCATTGGCGGCTGAACCCTGGGAACAGGCGGTCGCCACCGCCATCGGCAAACCGGGCGCCGAGATGCCGGGCGGTGTCTATCGCATCGGCCTGCCGCGCAGCGACCTGCATGTGGTGCTCGACGGCGTGACCTTGAAACCGGCGCTGGCGCTCGGCTCCTGGCTGGCGTTCGTACCGCATGGCGGGGGTCAGGCGATGGTCATGGGCGATCTGGTGCTCACCGATACCGAAGTGAATCCGGTGATGGCCAAGCTTGTCGCCGGCGGAATCGAGATCACCGCGCTCCACAACCATCTGCTGCGGAACACACCCCACACCATGTATATGCACATCGCCGGGCATGGCGATCCGGCGCAACTCGCCAAGGTGCTGCACGATGCGCTGGCGCTGAGCGGCACGCCCTTGTCCGCGCCTCCGGCGGCAAGCCCCGCCGCGCCGGAGACGATCGACCTCGACACCGCCGCGCTCGACCGCATCATGGGCCACAAGGGCAAGATCGGCGGCGGCGTCTATGCATTCGGCATTCCCCGTGCCGAGGCACCGCGCGATGGTGGGATGGCGTTACCGCCCGCGATGGGCGCGGCCATCGCCATCAACTTCCAGCCAACCGGCGGCGGCAAGGCGGCGATCACCGGCGACTTCGTGCTGACAGCGTCGGAGGTCAATCCGGTGCTGCGCGAGTTGCGGCAGAACGGGATCGAGGTGACGGCGCTCCACAACCACATGCTCGACGACGAGCCGCGCCTGTTCTTCATGCACTTCTGGGCCAATGACGACGCGCAGAAGCTCGCGCGCGGGTTGACCGCCGCGCTCAGCCATGTCGCGGTCGCGGCGAACTAGGGCGCAGCGATGAAACCCTGGAGGGGATGTGCAGCGGCACTGCTGCTGGCGCTGCCGGGGTGCAGCCAGGCACAACCGACCGATCCGCACTCCCCTCTCGTGCTGGAGCGAACGATCTCGCTCCCCGACACCAGGGGGCGCATCGACCATCTGGCGGTCGATCTGGCGGACCATCGGCTGTTCGTTGCCGAGATCGCCAACGGCACGGTCGATGAGGTCGATCTTGAGGCCGGCAAGGTCATCGGCCGCATCGCCGGCCTTGGCGAACCGCAGGGCGTCGCCTGGCTTCCGGCGACCCACGAATTGGTGGTCGCCTGCGGTGACGGCTCGGTCCGCTTCTATGACACAGAGCTTCACGAGCGGGCGCGGATCGCGCTTGAGGACGATGCCGACAATGTGCGGGTCGATCCGCGCAACGGCCATGTCATCGTCGGCTATGGCAAGGGCGGCCTCGCCACGATCGATCCCGTCCGTCACACGGTTCTCGCCCGATTGGCGCTGCCCGGCCATCCGGAGGGGTTTCGGCTGTCCGGATCGCGCGCCTATATCAATATCCCCGATGACGGCTCGGTGATCGCGGCCGACATCGACCAGGGAAAACAACTGGCACGCTGGCCGACCGGACTGCACCGGCTTAACTTCCCGATGGCGGTCGAGCCGTCAGGCAACCGGATCGTGATCGCCTATCGGCTCCCGGCGGCGCTGGCGACGATCGATACAGCGAGCGGCCAAACGCTCTCCCTCGGATCAGCTTGCGGTGATGCCGACGATCTATTCCTGGTGCGCGATCATATCCTGCTGGTCTGCGGCGCCGGCCATGTCGATGTGATCGGCGCCGATGGACAGAGCGCGTGGGCGCAAACTGCTGGCGGCGCACGCACCGGGCTCTATGTGCCGGAGCTGGACCGATTGTTCGTGGCGGTTCCGGCCCATGGTCATCCCGCCGCGATCTGGGCGCTCAAACTGAATCTCGCGCAGCCCCAGCGCTGAAGCACGGCGGCGTCAGAGATATTTGGCCAGTTCACCCAGCTTAGCCAGTTCGTCGCGCGTCGCCTTGGGCAACGGCCCGACCAGTTCCTCCAGATGATGTTCGATATGATCGCTGACCAGCAGTGTCTTGGTCTTGTCGAGCGCAGCGACCACCGCCTGCATCTGCTGCGCGATCTGGAGGCCGTCCCGGCCTTCGGCAACCATTTCGACGATCTTGGCGAGATGGCCCTGCGCGCGCTTCAGGCGGTTGAGAAGATCGGGATTGGCGGCATGGCTCATGCAAATGTCCTGCTCAATGCGGTAGCGCGATCCATCCGTGAACGGCGACATAGAGGCCGACGATCAGGATGACCCCACCCGAAACATAGGGCGCCTTGCGGACGATCTCGCCAAAACCGCTCCAGCGCTTCGTCACCTGCTTGACGCCGATCGCGGCGATGACGCCCGACGCGACCATGGTGATGGCAAGCCCGATGCTAAAGCACAACACCAGCACGGCGCCCAGCGCGAGCCGCTGGAGCTGGAGGCAGAGCAGCAGCACGGTGATCGCGCCCGGGCATGGGATCAGACCGCCGGTCAGGCCGAACAGGATGATCTGGCCGGTGGTGACATTGCTGTTCGCGAAGCGGCGCCGGATGTCCTCTGCATGGGCCATTTCGTGCGCATCGACAAAGCCGCCGGTCGCAACCTCCAGGCCGCGTTCCTCGGCTTCCTCGAATTCTTCATGTTCATGGTGGTCGTGATCGCCGTGATGATTATGCCCGTGGCCGTGGGAGTGGCCGTGATGGTGCCCATGATCGTGGTGATAGTGTTCGGCTGCAATCTGCTCGCGGCGGGTGCGCCATAGCATCCAGGCGGCGATCACGACGATCAGCACGCCGGATGCGAGCTGGAAATAGGGTTCGGTCGCTTCCGCGTTGAGGCCGCCGAACAGCCACATGCCGCCGAGCGCCACGACCCAGACCACGACCGTATGGGAGAGCGTCGCCGCCAAACCCAGCAGCACGGCCTGGCGCACTGTTCCCCTGACCGCGATGATGAAGGCCGCCATCATCGTCTTCGAATGGCCCGGTTCGAGCCCGTGCAGCGCGCCGAGCAAGATGGCGGTAGGCACAAACAGCCACGCATGGGCGGCGCTTTGTTGAAGCAGGTCTGCAAGAGAGGTCATGGCGTGGCGTTTAGCATGAGCTTTCGCATCATCCCATCCCCCTGGATAGGATATTTATCGATAAACGAACCTTATTGTGTTCTGGAGATTACTCCTCATCGCCTGATGAGCATCGGCGCCCGCTGGCTCAATCTACAAGTAGCGCGAGATTGCCTTGAAACCCTCGATCGCCCTGTTCGAGGGCGATCGGCGGTTCGCGGTGGTGGTCCGCTTGCCGGATGCCCAGCGCGACGATCTTGAAACGCTTGGCGTCATCCCGGTCATGCTGCCGGCGGCCGAAGGCCAGGCTGGTGCTGCCGGCGATTACGGCTTGGACAGCCCGCCTGAAGATCGGTCCCATGCCAAAGGCCAAGTTGGCGACCTCGTAGGCAAACGCAATGCCGGTGCCCGGATGGGCATCGGCATTGTGATCCAGCAAATATCAAGCCGGTCAGACTGCACCGTCCCTTCGGAATGCTGGTCGCGGATACGTAGCCAGAATCTCCGCAATCGATTTGAACTCCATGACCGTCATCGATCGCCGTTGTCACTACGCTGGCGTAGCAAAGGCGGTTTATAGGTCATTTTCGGCGGAAACCAACGGTATGTGGTGACCCGCGATGATGAACACTACATTTACGCTGTAACACCGCCCTAATGCTTGCACATTCGAATCAATTCGGATGGGCCGCCGCCGCAGTCGAGTCTATGACGGAAGAACTTCGACAGTCATGGAATAAGACGATCGTGGCCGCGGTGGCGCAATCGGGCGCGGTGCTCCTTCGCCTCCGGGCAGATTACCAGCAGCCAGTGGCTGTTCAGCCTTGGCACTGGCTTGGGGCGCAGAACCACCGGGGCCGGCCGCGCTCCGTCCACCGCCGCTGGCGACGTTTACCCACCACATACCGGCGTCCGGCCAAGTGATCGTGACCTTGCCCTCGGCATCGGTCGTGAGATCAAGCTGCTGAATGCCATCGCGATAGCGAACGCCACCGTTTACCGCGCTCACGGAAAGGTCGGCCGCCGGCTTGCCATCAAGCAGGAACTGGAAAGTGGCAGCCTCGCCGCTCGCCAGTTCGGTAGGGTGCGTAACCGGAACCATCTCAAGTCCCTTGCCGGTCGGCTTGAAAACCGCGGTGGTCGGCTCTCCAGCGGTCGCAAAGGTCTCGATGCGGCTCGTATTGACCGCGCTCCATACATCGGTCGCCCCGGCGGGCACAGCTTGAGCGAGCGTTGCAGGCGTGGTCCCGCGCGGAAGCATCTTCCGTTCTCCGTTCAGCAGGTAGCTGCCGCTCACCGATTCAGAAACGATTGCGATCTTGTAGGTGCCGGGCTGCACGACATGGACATCGAAAGTCTGACGCAGGCGGCCCTTCGCGCTGTTCTCGACCGCTACCTTGCTGCCATCCGGCGCGAGCGCGAACGGTTCCCAATTCTGCACGGCGTGATCGAAATAATAGAGGTCCGTCGATAGGGCCGCATCGACCGTCAGCCATTCGTCGCCGCTACCGACGAACATGGTCTCGGAAGGAAGCATCCACGACCGGGGCGCTGCCTCGACAGCGATCGGCGCAAGCGCGGCTCCCATGGCGAGGGCCGACAGGATCGACGTGCGGATCATCTTCACAGGCATAGCTCCCCCTTAACGCCGGGCGTTCAGTGAGACGCGGCCAAGCTCGAACTTGCCGCTCGTCGATGCAGTTGCCTGGGTTCCCGACCAGGTGAAGGGCAGACGCACCGCTTCGCGTCCACCGGCCTCGCGTGCTGCTTCGACGACGAGGACATAGTTCCCCGGTGTCAGCGCGGGCATACCTCCCCGACCGGCGGTGAAGCTGAGCGTATGCGATCCGGCCGGACGGGTTGCGCCGCTCACGCCGTCGGCAGGAACACTGAGCATTCGTCCGGCAGCACGCCACCAAAGACGCACGTCGCGCAGCCATTTGGCGCCCGCATTGTTGCGCTTGTCGACATCATAGAGAATGCTGAGGGTCCGGGGAGCGCTGCCCGCCTTCTCCAGCCAGACCGCCACATAGGGGCGATGATATTCGGCAACCGACAATCGCGGCAGCGTGAACGAAAGGTCAATCGTCTGCGCGCCAGCTGGCGTTACCCCAAAGCCGCTCGAGCCGAGAGCCGCCGCAGTCAATCCCGTCAAGCGAAAACGCATGCATATATCCCTGATTTCGATTGCTTCTAAGAAGCCCAAGGTCCAATTCAACATCACCCACGTAGCGCAAACAATTCGCATTCGCAACAAAAGGGACTTGCGTTCATCAATATTGCATCGTCAAATGGGAAGAGCGCATGTTCGTGCACCTTAACTCCGATTGTAAGAACGGCTATTCCATTCAAGACGGCGACCCACAGATGCAGCATGGGCGGGCAGTCCTTCAGCCTCGGCAAGGGTCACGGCTGCACGACCGAGTTCTCGTAAAGCCCGTTCGTCCAGCTCGATAACGCTGGTGCGCTTCATGAAATCAAGCACCGATAGTCCTGAGGCGAACCGCGCCCGGCGCCCTGTTGGCAGGACGTGATTGGGGCCAGCGATATAGTCGCCGATAGCTTCCGGCGTATGCTGGCCGAGAAAGACCGAGCCAGCATGTGCGACACGGTCAAAAAGATGGCGAGGTCGAGGGGTGGCGATCTGGAGATGTTCGGGCGCAAGCGCATCGATGAGTGGTATGGCATCGTCGAGAGCAGGGACGACAATGATCGCGCCATGCGCTTCCCACGAGGAACGCGCCACCGCCGAAGTGGCGAGGGTGCCGAGTTGCACTTCGACCGCCGCAGCGACGTGGTCGGCGAAGGCCCGATCGTTGGTGATGAGGATCGACTGGCTCGTCGGATCATGTTCGGCCTGACTGAGAAGGTCGGCGGCGATGCAATCCGCATCGTTCGCTCCATCCGCCAGGACGACAATCTCGGATGGACCCGCGACCATGTCGATTCCCACGACACCGTAAACCTGCCGCTTGGCTTCGGCGACCCAGGCATTGCCCGGACCGGTGATGACATCGACGCGTGGGATCGACCCAGTGCCGTAAGCCAGCGCGGCGACCGCTTGTGCACCGCCAATCGGACGCACCTCGTCAATGCCGGCGAGGTAGGCCGCCGCCAGCACCAGCGGGTTGGCGATGCCATCGGGCATCGGGGTCGCCATCACCACGCGACTTACGCCCGCAACGGCGGCAGGAATCGCGTTCATCAGCACCGATGAGGGATAAGTGGCTCGGCCCCCCGGCACATAGATACCGGCGCTTTCCACTGCCCGCCATCGCGCGCCGAGCCGGACGCCAGCACCGTCCACATAGTCGCTGTCCGTGGGCAACTGCCTTTCATGGTAGGTGGCAATCCGCCGCGCGGCAAGTTCCAGGGCCATACGCAAGTCAGGGTCGAGGTCGCGGAACACCCTCTCGCAAACGTCGCGGCCGATCGTCCATCCGGTCTGGTCGAGGTCGTGCCGATCCCACTTCCAAGTATAGGCGCGCAACGCATCGTCGCCGTCCCGGCGAACAGCCGCGATCACCTCGCGCACGACCACCGAGACATCCTCGTCGGCTTCGCGCCGCGCTTCCACCAGTGCGTCAAAATCCAATTTGAAATCAGGGGCGTCCGCAAAAAATCTTCGAACCATGCTTCACACTTCCACTTGTTGGGCGCTGAATTTGGTGAGGCGACACGCAGCAGCTTTCGCAGATTACCGCACAGCCTCGACCGCGATCAGCAGCACGGCATAGCGCCCGCCTTTGGCCAGCAACACCAGCGGCAGGAAGACCCGTAAAGGCGTGCGTAGCAATCCGGCCGCAAAGGTTAGCGGATCTCCTACAATCGGCGCCCAGGAAAGCAGGAGAGACCATTTGCCCCACCGGGCATACCAGCAAACGGCCTTCTCGACCGTGGCGGCCTTGAACGGAAACCAGCGCCGGTCGCGCAGCCGTTCGAAACCGCGTCCGAGCAGCCAATTGAAAAGCGAACCGAGCGTGTTTCCTGCCGTCGCACTTAACAGCAGCAGGAGCAGATCGTATCGCCCACTGATCGCCATCGCCGAGAGCAGGATTTCGGACTGTGCAGGCAGCAGGGTCGCGGCGACGAACGCTGTCACGAACAACCCGGCATAGGGCGCCGCTATAGCGATCATCGCGATCGACAGAAGGCATAGCGGTTCGCATCCTTCACTGCACAGTCGTGCCGAACAGGTGGCCGATGCCCGCCGTGGCTGCCAGCGCGATCGCGCCCCAGAAGGTCACCCGCACCGCGCCACGCCACATCGACGCGCCGCCTGCCCTTGCGCCGATCGCGCCGAGAATGGCGAGGAGGACGAGCGTCGCGATCGTGATTGCGATGACCAGCGAGGCGCGCGGGACCACGCCGACCATTAACACCGGTATGATCGCACCTGCGCAGAAGGTTGCCGCCGACGCCAGTGCCGCCTGGATCGGCCGTGCCGCCAATTCGGACGTGATGCCAAGCTCGTCACGCATGTGCGCGCCGACCGGATCGCTGCGCATCAACTGCTCGGCGACCTGGACGGCGAGGTCGGGTGCAAGCCCGCGCGCTTCATAGACAGCGGCCAGTTCGCGGCGTTCCTCCTCGGGGTCTGATGCATGTTCGCGCGTTTCGCGCAGCCGGTCGGAGCCTTCGACATCGGCCTGACTGCTCACCGAGACATACTCACCCGCCGCCATCGAGATTGCGCCGGCGATAAGCGCTGCGACGCCGGTCAGCATTACCGTCGACGAACTCGTCTGGGCCGAAGCGATGCCGACCACCAGGCTGGAGGTTGAAATGATGCCGTCATTAGCGCCGAGCACTGCCGCTCGCAGCCAGCCGACCCGCTGCACCAGATGCCGTTCGCTCGGATGTCGCATGCCTCAGTCTCCCTGCCTCGTTCGCGATGGGCATCCAGTGAGACGCCCATGGCGCGGACTGTTTCCGCACTTATGCCCGAAGGACTCAGCACTCGGTGGCCAACGCCGAGACCCCTCCATCATGCTTCCGCAATCCTGACGCGCAGAAGCTTGACCGAATTAAGGAACACGAGAACGTCTGGTCCCAGATGGATGAACGCCGCCTGGATTGGTCCAATCCAGCCCATGAGCGCGGCGGTGATGCCAAGCACATGGACCACTCCGACACCGACCCAGAGATTTTCCTGGACGGTCCGATAGGCGCGACGCGCGATAGTGCGCGCGCCAACAATCTTGCCGAGGTCGTCGGTCATCAGTGCGATGTCAGCGGCTTCCAACGCCGCCTGCGTGCCGCCGCCGCCCATGGCGATGCCAATGTCGGCACGCGCGAGTGCCGGCGCGTCGTTGACGCCGTCACCCACCATCGCAACCTTATAGCCGCGCTTCTGCAAGTCGGCGATCATGGCGACTTTGTCTTCGGGCATCAGGTCGGCCTTGACCTCATCGACACCCAAGTCTCTCGCAATCGCGTTAGCAGTCGTCTGATTGTCGCCGGTCAGCATGACGATATGTCTGACGCCATTTTCCTTCAAAGCGGCGATGGCTTCTCGCGCCCCTGGGCGCAGCGTATCGGCGATGAAGATGATCCCGCAAAACCGGCCGTCAACCGCGACGTGGACGGGCGTGCGATCCCGATCTTCGACAGCATAGGCGATGGACACGCCGTTCTCGCGAAGTAAAGCCGGATTACCTACGAGAACGGTTCTGCCTTCCACGGTCGCCCTAACGCCTCGACCCTGAACCTGCTCGTAGTTTTCCGGTTCCGGCACTGTGATTCCGTCCTCGGCGGCCGCCTCGACCACCGCCTTGGCCAAAGGGTGGGCTGAGCGGCGATCGGCGGCGGCCGCGATCCGCAGCAGTGTCGTTTCCGAAAAATCTGGATTGGTCACCTTGACGTCGACCACTAACGGCTTGTTGGCGGTCAGCGTGCCGGTCTTGTCAAAGGCGATCGCGTCTGCCTTGGCGAGTTGCTCAAGATAGAGCCCGCCCTTGATGAGAATGCCGCTGCGAGCAGCCCTGGCAATCGCGGCGATCATGACGATCGGCGTCGCCAGGCCAAGCTCTGCCGGCGAGGTGAAGATCAACAAGGTCACGATCTTGGAGACGTCGCGCGTCACCAGAAAAACGACGATCAGGAAGACGAACACGACCGGGATCAGCCATCCCGCGACCTTGTCGGCCAGCTTCTGCACGGGGGCAGCCTCGGCTTCGGCATTTTCGACCAGCGCGATGATGCGGGAGAAGATCGTATCGCCGCCGACCTTTTCGGTTCGGATGTCGAGCGCGCCGGCTTCAACGATGGTGCCGGCGAACACCTCTGCACCCTCCGTCTTGTCCTGGGGGACGCTTTCACCGGTGATCGGTGCCTGGTTGACCGAGGCTCGCCCGCCGACGACCACGCCATCGACCGGGATTTTCTCGCCGGTTCGCGCGAGGACGATGTTGCCCGCCTTGAGCGCCGCGATCGGCACCGTGCGCTCCGACCCGTTATCCCGCACGATCGCGGTTTGGGGCACGGACCCGATCAGCGCCTTGATCGAGGCGCGAGCGCGATCGGTATTGAGGTCGGCAATGAACTCCGCAATGAGAATGATGACCATTAGGACGGCGCCGGCCACAGTTTCGCCGCCGAATATCGCGACAATGGTCGCGATCGTCACGAAGATCTCGGTGCCGATCTTACGTTCAGTTATGAGGTCGGCGAGCCCTGTCCTGACCAGCGGATAGAGGCCGATGACGACCGCAGCCCAAAGCACCTGGATCGGCACAAGCTGTTGCCAATACAGCAGCGCCACCGTGCCGGTAAGCAGTATCCGGCCAATTTCGATCCAGCGTTCCCGTGTCATCAGGTCGCGCCAGGTCGCACCGTCTTCCCGGGGTTCAACTGCCTCACTCATCGTAACGCTGCCTCCTGTCGCTTCATTTTTCCGTTCGCCCGATAGAGGCTCCCGTTTCCCGCACCCTGAGGGGACATTTCGCCGCGAGCGCGGGGGCGAGCGCCCGCGGCGTGGTTCAGACCTCAAGGGGCAGGCCCGAACCAATCTCGATTTTAAGCACCGGAGCGAAAGCCCTTCCTGGCGCGACGCCTGGGTGCAGTTGACGGCCTGCGGAGCGCAAGATGCCGCGCGAGCAAGCGGTCCTCGGCCCTGAGCAACGAACCGAAAAGTCGCTTCGCACCTTTGAGCGGCAGCAAGGATAAAAGCCCCGTGCAGCGGAAACTGTGGACCACGCGCGCGCCTGGGGGGATTGCAGAGAGCAGGTAGCTTTCCTCCAGTGCGAAAAGCTTTCCCAGACCGAAGCGCAGGGCAAAGCACCGCTGCTCATCTACCGTTACAATGCGGGCATCGACGGTTCGGAAAGGCGCATTGCCTGTCTTCATGCGGAACGAATAATCGACCTTTGTATCCGACGTCAGCGAACCGGTTATTCTGACGAAAGGATGCCAGCGAGGGTAATCGTCAAACCTCGTGATGGCGGTCCAAACCCGCGGAAGCGACGTGTGGATGACGGTTTCATTCTCGACGGTGAACATGGCTCAGCTCCCGACGTCTCGACGGCCTTTTCAGGCTTGATCGTCGCGCGCGCCGAGCAATGTCTCGACCGGCGCGATCGTGATGAGCCCGATGCTACGTATGGTGTTGATCTCCGTCACGAACGTCCGAAGGCGCTCGTCTTCGTCGACGATTTCAACGACCAGGGGATCATTGCGATCGAGGAAGCCAGAGGCATGAATCAGTTTGGAATGCCCGAAGCCGACACGCCCGTTCAGGACCGTCACTCCAAGCAGTTTATGCGCTTTCGCCTTCTCCAGAATCACCTCGAACACGGGACGGTCGCCGCTCATCGCCAGTTCATCGGTGAAGATACGGAGCAAGGAATAGGATTTGGCTGTCATAACGCTGTCCTCTCTTCGTTTCGTGTCGAGGGGCCGACGACGTTTGCGGTTCGCCGCCGGCCCCTCTTGCTAGTTGGCCGGCAAGGGCTCATGCGGCTCTGCGCGCTCATCCCTTTGCCCGCGCCCGGCCATGTAGCGGGACATGAGCGCAGTGATCGCCGGCAGGACCAGCAGGGTGAGCGCCGTGCAGGTGATGAGGCCCCCGATCACGACTGTCGCGAGCGGACGCTGCACCTCGGCGCCGGTGCCCGTGGCGAGCGCCATCGGCACGAAGCCGAGGCTGGCGACCAATGCGGTCATCAGCACTGGCCGGACACGTTCCATCGCGCCGCCGATGATCGCTTCATCCTCATCGACGCCATCGTCACGCCGCTTTCGGATCGCGCTCATCATGACGAGGCCGTTGAGCACGGCGACGCCCGACAGGGCGATGAACCCAACCGCCGCCGTGATCGAGAAGGGTATGCCACGCAACAGCAGCGCAAACACCCCACCCGCCAGCGCCATCGGCACTGCCGAGAACACGATCGCCGCCGGCACGAAGCCGCCGAGCGCCATGTAAAGCAGTGCGTAAATGGCGAGGAAGCAGATCGGAACCACAATCAGCAGGCGCAAACGTGCCGACTGGAGGCTTTCAAACGTGCCGCCCCAATCGGTATACATGCCAGCGGGCAGATTGAGCTGGCCGATCTTCTCCTGGGCTTCGGTGACGAAGCCCCCGAGATCGCGACCGCGCACATTGACCTGCACGACGACCATGCGCTTGCCGTTCTCACGGCTGATCTGGTTCAACCCTTGTGTGTAGCTGAACCGTGCCACCTCGCGCAGCGCGATCGAGCGCGCGACCTCGCCCGGTCCTGCGGGCAGCATGACCGGAATCGCGCCAAGCGTTTCCAGATCGTCGCGCTGCGCGTCCGGCAGTCGCACCACCACTGAGAAGCGCCGATCGCCCTCGAACAGCAGCCCGGCCTCGCGCCCGCCGAGCGCGGCGGCGACGGTGTTCGCCACCTCCTCGACCGACAGGCCGTAACGCGCCGCAGCCTGCCGATCGATCTTAACGTCGAAGGTCGGCGCACCCGATGTTTGCTCTGCGCTGACGTCACCGGCGCCCGGTATCGAGCGAAGGATACCGGCGATCCGGTTGGCCTGGGCACTCATCGCGCCGAGGTCGTCGCCATAGAGCTTGACCGCGACATCCGCGCGCACGCCGGCGATGAGTTCGTTGAAGCGCATCTGAATGGGCTGCTGAATCTCGGTGCGATTGCCGATCAGCGGCTTCATCCGTTCCTCGATTCGCTTAAGGATGTCCTCCTTCGACTTGACCTCGGCCGGCCACTCATCCTCGGGCTTGGGGATGACATAGGTGTCCGAGGCGTTGGGCGGCATCGGGTCGGTGCCAAGGTCGGCGTTGCCGTTCTTGGAAAAGACCAATGCCACCTCCGGTAGCGATTTCAGCGCATTTTCTATCTGAAGCTGCATCTGCGTCGACTGGTCGATTGAGGCCGAGGGCACGCGGAAGTTGGTAACGGTGATGTCCTTCTCGTCGAGCTGCGGCATGAACTCCTCGCCGAGCAGGCCGAAGGCGAATATCGCCGCCACGAACACGCCCGCGCCACTGGCGACAAACGGCAGTGGATGCGCCACCGCTTTGGTCAGGAGTGGCGCGTATTTCTCCTTGAACCAGCGGATCGGCTTCACCTCCGTCTCGCTGACCTTGCCGGTGATCACGAGCGCGATCATGGCGGGCACGAAGGTCAGCGACAGCACGAAGGCGGACGCGAGCGCCACCATCAGGGTGATCGCCATCGGCGCGAAGGTCTTACCCTCGACGCCCTGGAAGGTGAGCAGCGGCACGAAGACCAGGAAGATGATGAGCTGGCCATAGACGGTCGGCCGGATCATCTCCTGTGCGGCGAGTGTGGTTTCCTCCATGCGTTCGGATCGGGTAAGAAGCCGTCCTTCATGCTCCTGCCGCTCCGCAAGGCGTCTGAGCGCGTTCTCCACGATGATGACCGCGCCGTCGACGATCAAGCCGAAGTCGAGCGCGCCGAGACTCATGAGGTTTCCCGACACGCCGAGCCTGTTCATGCCGGTAGCGGTCATGAGCATGGTGATCGGGATCACTGCCGCGGTGATGAGCGCTGCACGGATATTGCCCAGCAGCAGGAACAGGACGACGATGACGAGCAAAGCGCCTTCGACGAGATTCTTCTCGACAGTGGCGATGGTGGCGTTGACGAGCTTGGAACGATTGTAAACGGGCTCCGCGAAGACGTCGGGTGGAAGTGCCCGGTTGATTTCCGTGAGCTTGTCTGCCGCGCTGGTGGCAACGATCCGGCTGTTGCTGCCGGTCAGCATCAGCACGGTCGAAATGACCGCCTCCGATCCCATGCGGCTGCCCGAGCCGGTGCGGACCGCGCCACCGATCTCGACGTGACCGACATCCTTCACACGCACCGGCACGCCGGCGCGCGTGGCTACGACCGCCTCCTCAATGTCCTGGATCGACTTGAGGCGTGCGTCGGCGCGGACAAGGAAACTTTCACCGGCCCGCCGAATGTAATTGGAACCGGCAGAGAGGTTGGCCCGCTCCAGCGAGTCTGCCAGCTCCGTGATCGAGAGACCATAGGAAGCCAGCGCATTGAGGTTGGGTTGGACGAGATACTGCTTCACATAGCCGCCGTTGGAATCGACGCCGGCCACGCCCTGCACCGTCCGCATCTGCGGGCGAATGATCCAGTCCTGCACCGTCCGCAGATAAGCCGCCTTGGCGAGTTCGGTCGTCAGCTTCTCGCCTTCGGGCGTGAGATAGCTGCCGTCCGACTGCCAGCCGGGCTTTCCGTTCTCGATCTTCACGCCCTTCCCGTCGGGATGGCGGAAGGCGACCGAGTAGAAGAAAATCTCCCCGAGGCCGGTGCTGAGCGGCGCCAGATTGGGCTGGACGCCGGCAGGCAGGCTATCCCTTGCCTGGGCGAGCCGTTCGGTCACTTGCTGCCGCGCGAAATAGATGTTGGTGTCGTCGGTGAATACCGCCGTCACCTGGCTGAATCCGTTGCGCGTCAGTGATCGGGTCAGGGTGAGGCCGGGAATACCGGCCAACGCGGTTTCGACCGGAAACGTGACCTGCTTTTCCATGTCGACGGGACCAAGCGTCGGATTGAAGGTGTTGATCTGCACCTGACGGTTGGTGACGTCGGGCACGGCGTCGATCGGCAGTTTGGTGATTTGCCATGCGCCGATGCCGACGATGATGAGGACGAGGAAGGCGACGAACCATCGCCCCCTCACCGAGAGGCTGAGGATACGCGCGATCATTCCGCCGACTCCTTTTCGAGTTCGGCTTTCAGCAGGAAAGCGTTGGTGGTGGCGATCGGCGTCCCGGCCTTGAGGCCGGAGACGATGGCAACGAGCCCGCCGCTGCGGCTGCCGGCCTGGACCGTCTGCGCCTTGAAGCCGTCACGGGTCCGAACGAAGACGACGGTGCGATCCCCGATCGTCTGCACGGCATCCTGCGGCACCATAACGCCATCTTTGACGGCACCGCCGCTCGCAAAAATGCGCGCCTGGACGAGCTGCCCCGGAGCGAGCAAGCCCGCGTCACCCTTCGGCTCGATGACGACGGTCGCTGCCCGGCTCTGCGGATCGATCACGCCGGTCGCGGACCGGACGCGGCCCTCGATGGTGCGGCCGTCGCTGACGGTGAGTTCGACGCGATCGCCTGTGCGCACGCGCCCGGCGTCTGCCGGAGGAATGCTGGCCGTGATTTGCAGACGGCGCGGATCGGCAACGCGGAACAGTTCGGTTTCCGCAGCGACGAACTGGCCGAGATTGGCGGGAGCCGACGTGATGCGGCCACTGACCGGGCTCACCACCGCGACCGAGCGGCCGTCTCTCGACACCCTTGCTGCGCCCGCAGCCGCGCTCGCCCGGCGGGCATCGGCCTGTGCGACGGCGAGATTCGCTTCGGCGGCTTCATAGTCAGCTCTCGGACTCACACCTTGCGCCAGCAAGCCCCGCTCACGCGCGAGCTGGCGGTTGGCGAGCGTGACGCGCGCCGCCGCCGCCGCCTGATCGGCGGCGATCGTCGAAGCATCCCGGCTCTCAACGAGAGCGAGGGTTTCACCTTGCCCGACGGGATCGCCGATCCGCTTGAAGATTCGGGTCACGGTGCCGGGCGCTCTTGCGGTCAACACCGCCTCGGCATCCGGCGTAGCTTCAACCGTGGCGGCGGCCGGGATCGCCGCGTCCAGTTCACCGGACGCGGCGGGAGCAATGCCGATCTGTGACGCGGCGATGCCCTGCTGCGATATGGCTATCGTATCGGTTGGTGCAGCCGAAGCTTGCGACTCCGTTTCTGCTGCCGGAGCAGAGGCGGAAGGCTGCGTGAGGCGCGCGGCACCGAAGCCGAGCGCGGCGGCGGCGACCAGCCCAAGGGCGGCACCGGCATAGAGGCGGTTCTTGTCGTTCATTGGACCGGTTCTCCGGTGATGGTGAGGCCCTGGAGACGGGCGAGATTGGCGCGGGCATCGAGGCGGGCAGCGGCAGCGTCGAGAACGACCCCGCGCGCAAGTCCCAGCCCGTGCCTTGCCGCGATGAGTTCGATCAGGGGCGACTTGCCGGACTCGTAGGCGATGCGAGCAAGCCGGTAGGTCTCGTCTGCCGTTCGCAGCGTCTGTTCGGCCGCTGCGACACGCGCGTCCGCCGCTTCGTTGAGGGCGACAGCGGCGCTGATTTCTGCTTCCAATTCTAGCAAGGTAGCATTTGCCCGCGCTTCCGCGCCGCGTAGCTCCGCCTGGGCGGCGGCAATGTTCCCGCGATTGCGATCGAACAGCGGAAAGGGGACAGTTATCCCCGCGATGATCGCATTGGCCTTGTCGACTTCCAAACGACGGACGCCGACTGACGCCGTCACGTCCGGCACTGCTTGACGCCGTGCCACGATCACACGATGCGCTGCCGCCTCTCGCTCAGCCTTGGCGGCGAGGTAAGGTGCGGTCTGCATCGGGTCCACGGGACCATAGCCGGACCGCGCCTCGAACCTTCCCAGGAGAGGTTCGGACAAGGTAGTGAACGGTGTCGTCTGACCAGCAAGCGCGGAAAGGCGCGCATAGGCGCCGACCCGCTCGGCCTTCGCCGTGTCCACGGATGCCCGTAAAGAATTGACCTCGGTCTCGGCCTGAAGGCTGCGCAGCCGCGCTTCCTTTCCAGCCCCAACGAGCGCGCGTGCAGCACGCAGGTCAGTCTCGGCCTTCTCGACTTCATCTTCCGCCAGAGTGATTCGTCGATCAGCGATCTCCGCCGCGCCGTAAGCGCGGGCAAGATCATAGGCATAGGCCAGGCGACCATCCCTGCTCCTGGCGCGAGCGGCTACGACTCCCGCTTCGCCAGCCGCAATGCGCGCGGAGCGTTTGCCGCCCAGCTCGATGACCTGGTTGAGTTGCAGTGTGCTCTCGGCCCGGTCGAAACCTCTATAGGGCTGTTGACCGGCGATGTTCTCGGTCATCACCCCAATGCTGGGATTGGGCCGTGCCCGTGCTTGCCGGGCCAGGCCCTCGGCGCGTTCGACATCTGCTTCCAGGATCACCTGACGCGGCGCTTCCTGTGTCTCGCGAAAGAGTTCTGCGAAAGGCGGGGCGGTTTGCGCGTTTACACTTGTGCACATCAGGCCGCCGGCCGCCGTGAACAGGCCAAACAGCGCCACGCGAACGCGCCGTTGGCCGATATAATCGGTCATTTGGATTTTCCTTGAGGTTATGCTTGCGGAACGCCGGTCGGCGCGCGGGCATCAGCCTCGTGGGGGACGCAGAAGGGCTTCCGGTAAAAGACCGCTGATGACGAAGTCTTTGGAAACGAACCAGTCGCCTGAAACGGCGAAGAAAGTAGCAGTCATGCCAGTGCTAGGCACGATGTCCGCCAACCCATGAATGACCGTGTGGGTCGCCTTATGAAGATCGACTTCCGGCATGGACGGACTATCGTCATCATGCTGGACAAGAGCGCTTTCGATCCTCGTCTCATCATGGCCGGCCATCGAACTGTGCCAAGCATTCAAGCCGAGCACGTTGAGCATCGCTAGCATGGCCAACAGCGCGCCAACGATGAGGTATCGATTGGCGGCTTTTGCATGAAGGACATGGCGTTGGCCGAGGCGCATCTTCTTTTTACTATCGGCAAATGCGCAAATCGGCAATCCCGACCTTCCCGCAAGACAGCGAACGGCCCTCATGCCCGCCTCGCCCAATGCGGGTGGAGATCGTCGATCATATAGGCGTGTGCGGCACCGTCGCCCGTATGATATAGACGAATATGCTCATGATCCTTCGGTAGATCGTCATGCTCGTGCGGCACGACATCGGGGTCGTCAGACGGCCAAAATAGCAAGGCAAAAATCGTGCCCGCACTTGCAAAAATCGCCATCGCACCGAACGCAGCGGTCATGGAGATATTGGCGCCGAGTTGACCAACCAGCGGATAGCATATCAGCCAGCATATGTGGCTGAGAGCAAACTGTGCGGCAAACAGCGCCGGCCTGTCTTCTGCATTGGCCGATCGTTTGAGCAACCGCCCCGAAGGCGTGACGCTCATCGAATATGCGATCCCCAGCACGACCCAACCAGCGAGCAACATGTGCCAGTACGAAGGACCGACCGGAACGGCGATACTGATCCAGGTCATTGCGCCGAGGCCCACAGACAGGGCGACAGCTGCACCGACCATAACCCTTCGATCATCGATCCTGTCGAGCAATCGGGGCAGAAGCAGGGCTGCGGCGATCGAACCCAGACCATAAGCTGCCAGAGTCAGCGCCACGTCGCGTTGGGCCATCCCGAGTAAGCTCTGGACGATGACCACGGTGTTGACGATTACCATAGAGCTGGCGGCGGCGGCGGACAAGGTAATCGCCAGCAGACCGAGCAAGCGCGGCGTCTGGAGGTAGATACGCATCCCGCGCGTGGTCTTGGCATAGAGGCTTTCCTGCCGATCTGCTGACCGCTCGGCGCGCGGCAGAATGACCGAAACGACTAGCAGCGCCGAACCGATGAAACCGATCGCCGTGCCGGAAAACAGCCAATGGAAATTGATCACGGTCAACAAGGCGGCCGCCAGCATCGGGCTGGTGATATTCTCCATGTCATAGGCGAGGCGCGACAGCGAGAGCGCGCGGGTATAGTCGCGCTCATCGGGCAGGACGTCGGGAATGGTCGCCTGGAAGGTCGGCGTAAATGCGGCCGAGGCAGCCTGGAGCACGAAGATCAGGACATAGATTTGCCAAATCTCGCTCACGAAGGGCAGGCAGATCGCAACGGCCGCGCGCACGAGGTCCAGAGAAACGAGCAGCGCCCTGCGCGGGACGCGATCAGCAAAGGCCCCGGCGATGGGCGCAATCCCGATATAGGCGACCATCTTGATAGCGAGAGCTGTTCCCAAGACAGCGCCCGCATTGCCGCCAGCGAGATCGTAGGCCAGCAAGCCGAGCGCCACGGTCGCAAGGCCGGTCCCGACCAGGGCGATGACCTGGGCGAGCAGCAGATGCCGGTAGGTTCGGTTCGCAAGAACGGCGAGCATGGTTTCCAACGAGTCGGGCATATCCCCCCAGGGGGATACTTGCCTTTATCCTCGTTGCGGTTAAAAGGTCAATAAAGGACTGGTGTCGATCGCTCTTTCGGTCGGTGGCATCATGATCAAATTCCTACCTGGCGGTCGGTGAACCGAAAACTACGTCTCGACAGCATGACCTTAGGTAACGATGATAAGAAGATGTCCCATCCCCATCCTCACTCGACCCATCCCGCAATCGTCAAACGCCTCAACCGGGCTACCGGTCATTTACGCAGCATCGTGGACATGATCGAGAACGGACGATCCTGCTCCGATATCGCCATGCAATTGCAGGCGGTCGAAAAGGCGATCGCGACCGCCAAGCGAACCTTGATCCAGGATCACCTCAGCCACTGCATCGGTGGCGATCCGGCGCACGGCGAAAAGGCGATGGCTGAGTTTCAAGCTATCTCTAAATATCTCTAACCGACGCAGCCGGGAAAGAACAGCGACGGAGCCATGTCCACACTGTTTTCAAGTCAAACATTCCGCCGCTTTCTGTTGGGCCTGCTCGCCTTTGCTGTGCAACTTTCCGCTTGTCAGGCTATTGCACGCCACGCCCCTAGTGCAACGCTCGCTGCGGAGGCAGAACGCCATGCCGAATTAAAGCAGCAATCCGCTGCCCACGGCCACATCCATGACGACGGCGATGATGGCGAGCGCGTGCGTGGCCATGTGCATGGGCATAACCCGGCCGACCATAGCCATGATACGCCTATCGGTGTTGCCCAGTCAGGCGTCGATCTCCCTCTTGTGCAACAGGGATGGCCACCTCAGGCCGGACCGATATTGAGCGGCCGCAACAGCGACCCTATGGACCGCCCCCCGGAGTACCTGTCCTCGATGTGACCGCGACGCCGCGCCAGCGCGGCAATTCACATAGATAGACAGGTATTCTCATGATACAGGCTTTTACTGAGCCGGCGCACGGACGACGTGCGTCCTCCCGGCTCCTATTGTTATTGTTCTTGACCGGGCTGAGCCTCGTTCTTTGGACCGGCACCGCCTTCGCCCATGCCGTCGCCGAAGGCGATAAGGGCTATATCCAGGAGATCAGCGGGGTTCACCTGCTGGAGTTTATGTATCTCGGCGCCAAACATATGGTGACGGGATACGATCATATTTTATTTCTGTTCGGGATCATCTTCTTCCTCTATCGGATGAAGCATATCGCGATCTATGTCAGCCTGTTCGCGATCGGCCATTCGACGACCATGCTGCTGGGCGTTTTCTTCGACTTCGGCATCAACAGCTATATTATTGACGCGATCATCGGCTTTTCGATCGTCTATAAGGCGCTCGACAACCTTGGGGCGTTCCAACGCTGGTTCGGCTTCCAGCCGAACACCAAGGCTGCAACGCTGATATTCGGTTTCTGCCACGGCTTCGGCTTGGCGAACAAGATCATCGACTATGAGATTTCTCCCGACGGCCTGCTGCCTAACCTGCTGGCCTTCAATGTCGGCGTCGAACTCGGTCAGTTGCTCGCGCTCGCCGCCATTCTGATCATCATGGGCTTCTGGCGCCGAACGCCGAGCTTCTGGCGTCATGCCTACACCGCCAACGTCGTGATGATGACCGCCGGGTTCGTGCTGATCGGATATCAGCTCACCGGCTGGGTCGTCGCCTGATCAAAGGATTTGAACCATGTATAACACGCCCATACCCTCACAAGCCGAACTGCCGTCATCCGGCCAGCTTATCCGTTCGACCGTGATCGCTGCCGTGACAGCCGTCGCGCTCCTCGTCACGATCGTGCTCCCGGCCGAATATGGTGTCGATCCTACCGGAATCGGCCGCGCGCTCGGTTTCACTGATATGGGGGATATAAAGCGCCAACTCGCCGAAGAGGCCGAAGCGGACAGGAAAGTTGATACCGCCGCGAATGATGCCAGAAGCAGGGCCATCATCGAGGCCGCTGCATCAGGAAGAACCATCGCCCCTGGGCAGAGCGCCGACGCCCCGCCCGCAGTCGACGCTGCGCCGGGCCGGACTGATCGGATGAGCGTCACTCTGAAACCCGGCGAGGGTGCAGAGGTGAAGCTCGTGATGAAACGAGGGGAAAAGGCGAGCTTCGTCTGGACCGTTCAAGGCGGAGCCGTGAATGTCGACCTCCACGGTGACGGCGGCGGACAATCGATCAGCTACGAAAAGAAGCGCGGCCTTTCCAGGGGCGAAGGCGTAATTACGGCTGCGTTTAACGGCAATCATGGTTGGTATTGGCGCAATCGGGGTGATGCCGAAGTGACCGTGCTTCTGGAAACTCAAGGCCAGTATGCCGACATAAAGCGGCTAATCTAGCGCATAAAAACAGAGTGCCTTCCTTGGGATTCTACAGCCGATACCGAGTTATACTCGGTATCGGCCATTCAGATTGTACTGACCATGTCGGATTGAAGAAATAGATATGCCTTTCGACATTCGCCAACTTCGCTACGCCATCGCCGCGGCGGATCATGGCAGCTTCTATCGCGCGTCCAGGGTGCTGGACGTGGAGCAGTCGACGTTGAGCCGGGCCATCCTGAAGCTGGAGCGGGTGATCGGCGGACGGATTTTCAACCGCTCGCAGGGCGGCGTCAGCATGACGCTCGCCGGCGCGCAGTTCATCCGCGCGGCGCGGTCGATGGTGGCGAACGCGGACAAGATGGTGGCAACGATGCGGGCGGCGGGCCAGGGCCGCGCGGGGGGACTTATGATCGGACACAACAGCGCGATCTCGGCCGGCCATCTGCGCGCCACCATACTGGGCTGGCGAGCGGCAAATCCCGATGTCGAGATCGACGGCGTGGAAGCCGACCGGGGCGCGCTGCTCGCGGGGCTCGATACGGGCGAGATCGATATCGCGGTCCTGGTCGGCGAAGCGGGCCATGCCGGATTCCGGCGTGAGGGGTTGTGGAACGAGCGTGTCATGGCCGCGTTGCCGGCAGATCATGCCCTTGCCGCAAGCGAGGCCGTTCATTGGACCGATTTGCGGCGCGAGCGCTTTCTGCTGCCTGCCGCCGATCCCGGCCCGGAAATCCGCGACCTGCTGCTCGGCCGCCTGATGATGGCGGGCGAGCCTCCCGATATCAGGATGCATCAGGCCAGCCGCGAGGCGATCCTGAGCGTGCTGGGCGGCGGTCTGGGCGTGTCGATCGTCTGCGAGGGCGCGACGGGCGCTCGCTATCCCGACGTCATCTATCGCCCCGTCCAGGGCGAGCAGGGACCGGCCTTCATCAACTATTCGGGCTACTGGCGAAAGGACAACGCCAATCCCGCGCTGAGGCGTTTCCTCGCCTTCGTGCGCGACCGCTATGCGCTGTCCTTCGACATCCCGTGACCGCGCGAGACAGTGACATGCGACGTTAACAGGCGGGATCGCAACCAACGGCCGGCCTGATTTGCAACCGGAGAAAGGAGCCGTCATGACGCAGGGAAAGACACTCATCATCGTGCTGGTCACGCTGATCGTCGGGTTCGGAGCGGGTTTCGTTCTGCGCCCGGTGATCGCGCCGGCCGAACCGGCAGCAGCGGTCGCGAGTCCTGTGCCCGTCGCCGCGCCCGCGGAGCCGCGCGGCAAGCAATATTTCGCGGCGCATCTCGACGAGGCCCGGCAGGTTCTGACACAGTGCGCGGAAGGCTCGACGCGCGGCGACGAATGCTTCAATGCCGAGATGGCCGTGACCGAGGCGGAGGGCCGAGCGCGGCACAAGAAGTTCTTTGGCAATTGACCACGCGAACGGGCTTTCAGTCCCCCTGCGCGCGATGCCGGCGAAAGGCGCGGTCGGTGGCCATGAACCGCTCCAGCATCGGCGCGATCAGGCGCGCGGGCGGGATCGGGCTGCCCTCGCCGAGAATCTCGCCGTAGCGCCGTAAATCCTCGAACAGCGGCGCGGGCAGTTCCACGGCGAGCTTGACGGGCTTGTCCTCGGGGATCTGCCCCAGCTTGAGTTTGGTCATCGCGTTGCTCCGATGGGTTCGAGGATCAAATCTCTCGTCAGGACGACCCTGAGCGGATGCCCCGGCCGGATGGTGAGCGTCGGCTGCACATTGAGCTGCCGCCGCACGACCTGCTGTCCGGTCTGGTTGATGGTGTCCTGCGATCCCCGCCGAAGCGCGCGGGTGAGGTCGTCCTCGCTGTCGGCCCCCAGCTCGGCGCCGACGCCGAGCAAGGTCGAGACGGCGGCGGCTTTCAGCAGATTGCCCCAATGCTGATTGACGCGACCCTGTAGCCCCGCAAATCCCGCGGCGTCCGTTCCGGGCTGGCGCTCGAGAACGATCGAGCGCCCGTCCGGCATGATGAGGCGGTCCCAGGAGAGCAGCACACGCGTCTGCTCCGCGGCGACCTCGCTGTCATATTCGCCGATCAGCCGCGCGCCCTGCGGAATGAGCAGGATGCGCCCGGTGATGCTGTCATAGACGTTCTGCGTCACCTGGGCGGTGATCTGGCCGGGAAGGTCGGAACGGATGCCGGTGATCAGCGCGGCGGGGATGATGCTGCCGGCCTGGACAATGTTGGGCGAGGCCGGCGCGGTCAGCCGCTCGGCGCTGACAGTGCGCTGATTGGTCGCTTGCGCCATGAACGCCCGCTTGGCGGCTTGGTCGCCCTGCGCAGCCTCTGACGGTTGCGGAGCTGCGGCCTCCGGCGCTGCGATGGCGAGGCTCGGCAAGGACGGCATCGCACCGGTCCCGGCGCTGCTTCCGCCGAGGAACACCATGCTGGTGCGGGCTGCATCGCGTTCCTGGGCGATGCGCTGGCGAGCGGCTTCGGCGGCCTGGATGCGCGGATCGGGCTGCGCGCCGACCGGTGGCACGGGCACATTCTCCCCGCGCTGCTGCGCCGAGACGATCGGGCCGCCGAGATCGCCGGGAAGCCTGGGGCCGAGCTTCGGGACCTGGCCGTAATCCTTCGGCCCCGAGGTGATGGTCTCGGATGCGGCGCGGCTGTCGGTATTGTAGAGTTCCTTCGCCGCCTGTTCTCCTTTGGGCGCGAGCGCATACCAGAGCGAGCCGCCGATACCGAGCCCCGCGACCACGCCGAGCGTCGCCAGCGCCTTCCTCGAAAGGCGCATGACGCGCGGCGCAGGCCCGCGAAGCTGAAAGGCGGCGGGGTTCGCGGATGCGGGTTGGGGGGATGCCTGCGGCGCTGGCTGGACGGGCGTATTGGTGGGATCGGCCATCACCGCCCCCTGCGGGACGTGTCCGCGCCGTCGCGCACGATTCGCACGCGCCGCTCGGTGCGCTTGTCGCTCAGGCGCAATTCCGCGCTGGCGAACAGGCGATCGACCACCATATAGCGCCCCTGCACGCGGTAATTGACCAGCTCGGCGTCGCCAGCCGCGCCGGTCACGAACAGCGGCGGCATCTCGCCCTGCGAGATCCCGGCCGGGAACTCGATGAACACCTGCGCGGAATCGTCGAAGGCGCGCACGGGCTTCCACGGCACGCGGTCGCCCTCGATCCGGTAGCGGAAATTGAGCGCCGCGATGTCGATGCCGGTGGCGACGGGGGCCGAGGCGGCAGCGGCGGCGTTTGCGCCGCGCAGGGCGATCAGCGCGTCCTGCGGATAGGTCCACGACACCGACGCCATATAGGTCGAGGCCGTCGCGCGCAGTTCGATATGATAGGTGCGCCGGTCGGTGTTGATGACGAGGTTAGTGAAAATGTCGGGCCGCGTGGGCTTCGCGAGGATATGCACGCGCGCCGTCGCGCCGCTGCCGCTCACCGTGTCGCCGATGATCCAGCGCACGGTGTCGCCGGCCGCGACCGGCCCCGGCCCGACGAGCTGCTCGCCCTCCTGAAGCGCGATGTCCGTCACCTGGCCGGGCGCGGTATATACCTGATAAAGCGCGCCTTCGGTCCAGGGATATTGCTGGATGGCGTTCACATAGCCGTCGCGGGTGGGTTGCACGCGGGCGGCCGCGTTCGCGGCCCCGACGCGGCGGCGCGGATCGGTCGCTTCTCGCGGCGAGGCGCTTTGCGTGACCGGCTTCAACTGGCCCGGAAGCGGCAGCGGTTCGGGGATAGTCACCACCTCGACCACGCGTGGCGGTTGTGCGGCCGGCGTGGCCGCGATCTCGCGCGGTGGATCATCGTAAGCGATGCTCGGCGCTTTCGCCGATGAGGTGGCGCAGCCGGCCAGCGCGGTTGCGGACAATAACATAACCGCGCTGGCGGCATGGCGGGCGGACATGCGTGTCATTGCGACAGCTCCTTGCTCCAGTTGAGGGCGTTGACGAACACGCCGAGCGGGTTCTTGCGCAGCGCGTCGGGGGTGCGCGGGGTCTGGACAACGACAGTGAGGATCGCCGACCAGCGGGTCGTCTCGGCGAGACTGCCGTCCTGATAGCGCCGCTCGATCCAGGCGACGCGGAAGCTGTCGCCGGAGGCACGGATCACGCTGGAGACGTCCACCGCGACCTGCACCTTGCCGACCTGTGCGATCGGATCGTTGGCGCGCGCGTAGTCGTTGAGCGCCAGTGCGCCCTTGTCGGTCGTGAAATCGTAAGCCCTGAGCCAGTTCTGCCGGACGATGACCGGATCGGCCGGGATCGCCCTGACCTGCTCGATGAACCGGGCGAGATGGAACGCGATCTGCGGATCGGTCGGGCGGTAGCCGGTTTCGGCGGGAGCGACGGCCTGCGCTTCGCCGAGCCGATCGACCTGCACCACCCAGGGCACGATATGGCCGCGGGCGGATTGCCAGACGAGTCCGGCCGAGAGCCCACCGGACAGGGCGAGCGCGCCGAAGAAGGCAAGGCGCCAGTTCTTCGCCTGCACGCGGGCGGAACCGATGCGGTCGTCCCAGACCTGCGCGGCGCGCTGGTAGGGCGTCGCGGGTTCGGGGGTCTGGCCGTAGCGGATGGTGGGTCGTCGGAACATTTTCGGATCACTCCCTTTCCTTGACGTCGGGACCGCCGCCGCCGCCGTGGCTGTCGCCGGCCTTCATCGTGTGAGCGAGGACGGTCGCGCCGTGGGTCGCGGACTGGCGCTGCTTCATGGCCGAGGCCCATGCGGGCGGCGCGGAAGCCGGGGCTGCCGGCGATGCCGCGGGCGCGGGACTTCCCGATGCGGGAGCGACGCCCAGCCCGGCGCGGGCGCCTGTGCGGAAGTTGTCCTTCATGGATGCGCTCGCCTTGCCGGCCATCCGGCGCAGCGGCGAGAGCGCGGCATTGACGGCGCCGGTCGCCGCCGTCTGTCCGACAGCGGCCATGCCGCCCGCCACAGCGCCCGCGCCGCTCCTGCCGAGCGAGCCGACGCTGTAGGCGCCCGCCGCGCCGCCCGCCATGCGCGCGCCGCCTTGCGCGGCTGCCGCACCCATCCGCCCGGTCGCGCCTATGGTCGAGGCGGCAGCGCCGACGCCGAGCTTCGCGGCGGCGGCGCCACCGACCAGCGCGCCGCCCGCCGCCAGCACGGTGCCGGCCGCCGCGCCCGCGCCGAGCTGCGGCCCGCCCGAGACGATCCCGTTGGCGATGCCGGGGCCGAAGATCGACAGGCCGAGCAGCGACAGCGCGCCGAGCGCGATCGCCAGAACCTGCCGCGCGTCGGGTTCGGGACCGACCGTCGCCGTGAACGTGCTGAACAGGGTCGTGCCGATCCCGGTGATGACCGCGAGCACCAGCACCTTGATCCCGCTGGAGACGATATGGCCGAGCACTTTTTCGGCCATGAACGCGGTGCGGTTCCAGAAGGCGAAGGGCAGCAGGACGAATCCGGCCAGCGTCACCAGCTTGAACTCGATCAGGGTGATGAATATCTGGATGGCGATAATGAAGAAGGCGAGGACGACGATCAGATAGGCGAGCAGCAGCACGGCGATGATCGCGAGATTGGCGAACACCGACCAGAGGCTGTTATAGGCCTCCATCGCGTCGATCAGTGGCTGCGCCGCATCGAGACCCTTTGCAGCGATCGTGCCGGGCTTCATGAACTCCGCGAGGCTGAGGGCATCGCCACTCGCCTTGAGCCCCAGCCCCGCGAAGCTGTCGAACAGGATCGTCGCCAGTGTCTGGAAATTGCCGATGATGAAGGCGAAGGCGCCGATATAGAGGGTTTTCTTGACCAGCCGCTGGATCACGTCCTCATCGGCGCCCCAGGCCCAGAACAGCCCGGCGATGGTCACGTCGATCGCGATAAGGGTCGAGGACAGGAAGCCGACCTCGCCGCCGAGCAGGCCAAAGCCGCTGTCGATGTAGCTGGTGAAGGTGTCGAGGAAGGTATCGACGATCCCGGTGTCACTCACGGCGCGGTGCTCCCGGCCTGATCGGCGGGGACAAAGGGGCCGGGAAGCTCCGGCCGGATCGCCTCGTCAGCCCGGCTGCCGTCGCTGTCATATGCGGCGGGAAGCGCAGGATGCTCGCCCGGCGCGGGCGCGTCGGCATCCTTGCCGAAGAAGCGGCGGCGCTTTTCCGCCCATGCCGCCTCGCAGCCGGAATCCGGCATGGTGAGCGTGGCGCAGCGTTCCAGTTCGCGCGCCAGCCGCTTCTCCTGCTCTCCTTCTTCAAGGACGGGCAGGACGGCTTCAAGCTGCGGTTCATGCGGTTCGCGCGAGCCCGCGAGCGCCACGGCCAGCATGATGCCGCCGAGCGCGGCGACACCGGCGATCTTTGCATTGCGCGACATGCGGCTTCTCCTGTCAGTCGCGGCCGAAGAAGCGGCGGAAGCGTTCGCGCCCCTCCGCCTCGATCGCGGCCTGCCGCGCGGCGTCGAGCGACTGCGCCCGTCCCTGCGCCGCGACGGCGGCGGTGAGGTCGGCGAGCTGCTGCGATTGCAGGGCGAGAAGCTGGTTGCCCGCCTGCGCGGCCTGGAGCGCGCCGGTCGCCGACTGACTGGCCGAGACCAGGCTGTTCATCGTGGTGCGCGCGCCCTCGATATTACCGACGACGCCGGCCTGCACCTGCAAGGAGTCCTGGAACGCGCCGACGCTGTCCTCCCAGCGCGCGTTCGCATTGGCGATCATCTGGGCGTTGGTGCCGGTGAGCGCGGTGCCCTTGTAACGGTCGGTGAAGGCGCTCTGGATGTCCCGGACATCGTAGGCGATGCGCTGGGCCTGCCTAAGCAGCTGCTGCGTCTGCCGGACCTGCTGCTGGAGAACGTCGACCGTCGAGAGCGGCAGCGAAGCGAGATTGCGCGCCTCGTTGATGAGGCTCGTCGCCTGCTGCTGAATTTGCTGAATCTGGTTGTTGATCTGCTGGAGCGACCGGGCGGCGGTCAGCACGTTTTGGGCGTAATTGGTCGGGTCATAGACGATCCCGCCGAACTGGGCGTGCGCGGGCGTCGCGGCGGTGGTGCCGATCATGCCGGACGTGGCGATCGCGCCGGCCAGCATGGCGCGGCGCAGGATGGTGGCTTTCATGGGATCATGTCCTTCAAGGCAAGGGGGAGCTGGCCGGTATCTTCCCGGTTTCCGGCCAGCGGATCGGGTTGAGGTTCGGGAAGAAGCTCGACCGCCCAGGCGCAGCCGCGGTGACGCAGCCATTCGGCCGCGAAGGCAGGCGCGCCATGCGCCTCCACCAGCTCCGCGATCCGGCGCTGATCGGTCTTGGAAGAGGCGGCGGCGAAGGCCAGCGCGACCTCGCCAAGCCCCAGCTCGAACAGGCGGTTGCCGCGCCTTGACTGGCAGTAATAATCGCGCTTCGGCGTCGCCCGGCTCAGGATTTCGATCTGGCGGGCGTTGAGCCCGAACCGCTCGTAGATCACCGCGATCTGCGGTTCGACCGCGCGTTCGTTCGGCAGGAATATCCGGGTCGGACAGCTCTCGACGATGGCGGGCGCGATCGTGCTGCCCTCGATCTGCGCGAGCGACTGGGTGGCGAAGATGACGCTGGCGTTCTTCTTACGCAGCGTCACCAGCCATTCCGAAAGCTGTTTGGCGAACGCGGGCGATCCCAGCGCCAGCCAGCCCTCGTCGATGACGATGAGCGTCGGGCTGCCGTCGAGCCGCCCCGCGATGCGGTGAAACAGGTAGGACAGGACGGCCGGGGCCGCGCCGCTTTCCATCAAGCCTTCGGTCTCGAACACCTGAACGGTGGCCTCGCCAAGCCGCTCGGTCTCGGCATCGAGCAGCCGGCCCCATGCTCCGCCCACGCACCAGGGCGCGAGCGCCTGCTTGAGCTGCTGGCTCTGGAGCAGGACGGCAAGGCCCGTCAGGGTCCGTTCCGCGATCGGCGCGGTGGCGAGCGAGGTCAGCGCCGACCAGATATGCTCCTTGGCCTGCGGGTCGACGGTCACATTCTCGGATGCGAGGATCGCCGCCAGCCATTCGGCGGCCCAGGCGCGTTCGGCTGGGTCGTCAATATGGGCGAGCGGTTGGAGCTGCACGCCGTCCCCGGCCTCGTCGGCGAGCATCCCGCCGAGATCCTGCCAGTCGCCGCCCATACCGATCGCAGCCGCGCGGATGCTGCCGCCGAAATCGAAGGCGAAGACCTGCGCGTTCTCGTAGCGGCGAAATTGCATCGCCATCAGTGCAAGCAGCACCGACTTGCCGGAGCCGGTCGGCCCGACGATGAGGGTGTGCCCGACATCGCCGACATGAAGGGAAAACCGGAACGGGGTCGAGCCTTCGGTCTTGCCATAAAGCAAGGGGGGCGCACCGAAATGCTCGTCCCGTTCCGGCCCCGCCCATACTGCTGACAGGGGGATCAGGTGGGCGAGATTGATGGTGGAAATCGGAGGCTGGCGGACGTTGGCATAGGTGTGGCCGGGGAGGCTCCCAAGCCACGCCTCGATCGCGTTCATGCCCTCGGGGATCACGGTGAAGTCGCGACCCTGGATGACCTTTTCGACCAGCCGCAGCTTTTCAGCCGCAATGGCGGGATCGCGGTCCCACACCGTCACGCTGGCGGTGACATAGGCCATGCCGGCGTAGTCGGCGCCCAGCTCCTGCAAGGCAGTGTCGGCGTCGGCCGCCTTGTTCGAGGCATCGCTGTCGAGCAGCGTCGATGCCTCGTTGGTCATCACTTCCTTGAGGATCGCAGCAACGCTTTTGCGCTTGGCGAACCATTGGCGGCGGATGCGGGTCAGCAGCTTCGTCGCGTCGGTCTTGTCGAGCATGATCGCGCGGGTCGACCAGCGATACTCGAAGGCGAGCCGGTTCAGTTCGTCGAGCAGGCCGGGGAAGGTGACGCTCGGGAATCCCGTGATCGTCAGCGTGCGCAGATGATGGTCGCCGAGTTTCGGCTCCAGCCCGCCGGTCAGCGGCTCGTCGGCGAGCAGCGCGTCGAGATGCATCGGCGTTTCCGGCACGCGCACGCGCTGGCGCCGGGTCGAGATCGTGCTGTGCAGGTAAGTCAGCGTCTCGCCGTCATCGAGCCAGCAAACCTCGGGCACGAAGCCCTCGACCAGATTGAGCACCCGGTCGCTGCGATCGGTAAAGCTCTGGAGCAATTCCCACGGATCGACGCCCGTGCCGGAACGGCCTTCATAGAGCCAGGTTTCGGCGCGGGCGGCGTCCTCGGCCGGTGGCATCCAGAGGAGCGTCAGATAATAGTCGCTCTCGAAATGCGCGCCTTCTTCGCGAAACTGTTCGCGCCGCTCCATATCGACCAGCGCCGAGACCGGATCGGGAAAGTCCGATTCCGGATAGTCGAGCGCGGGCGTGCGCTGCGCTTCGACGAAGATTGCCCAGCCCGAGCCGAGACGGCGCAGCGCATTGTTGAGCCGCGCCGTGGTGGCGACCAGCTCGGCTGGCGTGGCGGAATCAAGGTCCGGTCCCCGAAAACGGGCGGTGCGCTGAAAGCTGCCGTCCTTGTTGAGAACGACGCTTGTCCCGACCAGCGCGGCCCAGGGCAGGAAGTCGGCGAGATGCGCGGCGCCGTTCCTGTATTCGCGCAAGCTCATCATGGCTGCATCCATGTCGGGTAGCGGAGGTGGCGGCGGGCCACGTCGACGAACTGGGGATCGCGCCGCGCGGCCCATACCGAGAGCGCATGGCCGATCGCCCATATCGCGAGGCCGGCGATCCAGAGGCGCAGGCCCAGCCCGATCGCGCCTGCCAGCGTCCCGTTGACGATGGCGAGCGAGCGCGGGGCGCCTCCGAGCAATATCGGCTCGGTCAGCGCCCGGTGGACCGGCGCGAAGTAGCCCGCGATGGGCTCGCCATGATCGGCCGCGCCGGTCATGCGACCATCGCTCCGCCACCGAAGGAAAAGAACGAGAGGAAGAAGCTCGACGCGGCGAACGCGATCGACAGACCGAACACGATCTGGATCATCCGCCGTGCCCCGCCCGACGTATCGCCGAAGGCCAGGGTCAGCCCGGTCACGATGATAATCATCACCGCGATGATCTTGGCGACCGGCCCCTCGATGCTTTCGAGGATAGACTGGAGCGGCGCCTCCCACGGCATCGACGATCCGCCCGCATGGGCGGGCATCGCGTAGAGCAGCCCGGCCGCGGTGATGCCGATATGGCCGAGGCGGTCGAGCACGGTGCCGCCGAGCAGGCGGCCCTTCATGGTCCTGAGAGGCGTGGCGTCGTTGGTCATGGCAGGTCTCCGGTCTGGGGGGTGGTGAGCGGCGTGAGGCGGTAGTCGCCGGTCGCGGCGTCGAGCCCTTCGACGCGGGCCAGCTCGGCGAGGCGGCGGCCGTGCCCGTCGCGGACGAGCACGGCGATCAGGTCGATGGTCTCGGCCAGCAGCGCGCGCGGGACCGTGACGACGGCCTCCTGAATGAGCTGCTCCATACGGCGCAGCGCGCCGAGCGCGGTTCCGGCGTGGATCGTGCCGATGCCGCCCGGATGGCCGGTGCCCCAGGCTTTGAGGAGATCGAGCGCCTCGGCGCCGCGCACCTCGCCGATCGGGATGCGATCAGGGCGCAGGCGCAGCGAGGACCGGACGAGATCGGACAGCGAGACGACGCCATCCTTCGTGCGCATGGCGACGAGGTTCGGCGCGGCGCATTGCAGCTCCCGCGTGTCCTCAATCAGGACGATACGGTCGGTGGTCTTGGCGACTTCCACCAGCAGCGCATTGACCAGCGTGGTCTTGCCACTGCCGGTGCCGCCCGCCACGAGGATGTTGGCGCGAGCGGCGACGCCATCGCGGCATGCCGCCGCCTCGGCCGGCGACATGATCCCGGCGGCCGCATAGTCGTCGAGCGTGAACACCGCGACGGCGGGCTTGCGGATGGCGAAGGCCGGGGCCGCGACGACGGGCGGCAGCAGCCCCTCGAACCGCTCGCCCCCTTCGGGCAGCTCGGCGGAGACGCGCGGGGACCGGGCATGAACCTCGACGCCGACATGATGCGCGACCAGGCGGACGATGCGCTCGCCGTCAGCGGCGGCCAGCGTCATGCCGGTGTCGCTGATGCCCTCGCCGAGCCGGTCGACCCACAGCCGTCCGTCCGGGTTCAGCATCACCTCGATCACGGCGGCATCGTCGAGCCAGGCCGCGATCGACGGCCCCAGCGCCGTGCGCAGCATCCGCGCGCCGCGCGTGTTCGCTTCGGATCGGATCGGCTGGACGGACAAGAAACGGCCCCTGAATTAGGCCGGGCGAACCGCCGCCCGGCGTCAGGGGCACATCAAGAGAGACAGGAAATCGCGCGAGGCAACAACTATGTCAGGGCGTAGTAGTGACGGCGGCAGATAAGTGCGCGTTGCGGTCTGACGCTTTCAGCACCGCTCTCCGCCCGCGCTATTTCGTGAAGATACCTGGCCGATTCGCGCATGGCCGGCCCCGGCTGGTTCGCTGCACTGTCATGTGTCGGTGGAGCCGCCGTCACGACCTGCAATATCCTCCGGTATTTCGTCGAGCAGGCTCTTGCCGCTGGCGTAGCGGCGGCCCAGCGTCTCGACAAAACCCTCATAGCGCTTGCGGCCCTTGACCTGGGCGGCCGCCTGATCCTCGTCGGGCAGCGGCGGCGTCACCGCCAGCCAGAAGCGGACGAAAAGCGCCAGTGCCTCGGTGGTGAGGCCGGTGTTGCGTTCGAGCCGCTGGACCTGCCGCGAAAGCCGGTCGAGCCTTCGGGCGAAGGCCGCCTCCATCCGGTCGGCGCCGTCCGGCGACATCCAGGAGGTGACGGCGGCTTCCACGATCGCCGAGCGCGAGATGCGGCGGCGGATCGCCAGCTCGCTGACCTGACGGGCCAGCTCGGGCGGAAAATAGACGTTGAGACGCACGCGCATGGGAATCTCCTACATTTCGATGCCGTCGTCGGGATCGAGCGACGCCTGCCGCGCGACGCCCTGCATCCGCCGCCGTGCCGCCGCCTGGCGCGCAGCATCCTCGGGTTCGTCCTCGACGATGGAAAACTCCTGCGCGGGCGGTGCGGGCGTCGTCTCCTTCACGATGGCGACATGATCGGGAAGCTCGGGCTCGCGGCGCAGCCCGCTGTTGGCGGCATCCTCCTGGCGCCGGATGATTGCCGCGATCTCGGCGGGATCGGCCGAAGCGGCGAGCCCCGTCCAGTCGTCGGGACGGATTTCCCGAGGTGGCGATGCGGCCGGATCGGGCGGCGGCATGATCCGCGCGGCGAGACGGGGATCGGCGTAGTAAGCAGCCTTCTTCGCGCGGATGGGCTGGACGCCCGACACCATGACGATTTCCTCGTCGGGCGGCAGCTGCATGACCTCGCCCTGGGTCAGAAGCTGGCGGGCGGTTTCGGAGCGCGAGACCATCAGATGCCCGAGCCAGGGCGAGAGCCTGTGCCCGGCGTAGTTCTTCATCGCGCGCATCTCAGTCTTGGTGCCGAGCGCCTTCGACACGCGCTCGCCCGTCTTCTCGTTGTTGGTCGCGAAGCTCACCCGAACATGGCAGTTATCGAGGATCGCATTGTCCTGCCCGTAGGCTTTCTCGATCTGATTGAGCGACTGCGCGATGAGGAAGGATTTCAGGCCATAGCCGGCCATGAACGCCAGCGCGCTCTCGAAAAAGTCCAGGCGCCCGAGCGCGGGAAACTCGTCGAGCATCAGCAGCAGGCGATGACGCCTGGCGCCGCTCGGCAGTTCCTCCGTCAGCCGCCGCCCGATCTGGTTGAGCATCAGGCGGATGAGCGGCTTGGTCCGCGAGATGTCGCTGGGGGGAATGACGAGGTAGAGCGTCGCCGGCTGCTCGCCCGATACGAGATCCATGACGCGCCAGTGGCAGGCGCGCGTGACCCGGGCGACGACGGGATCGCGGTAAAGCCCGAGAAACGACATGGCGGTCGAGAGCACGCCCGAGCGTTCGTTGTCGCTCTTGTTGAGCAGTTCGCGCGCGGCCGAGGCCACCACCGGATGCACGCCGGCTTCGCCGAGATGGGGCGTCGCCATCATCGCGGCCAGCGTCTGCTCGATCGTCCGCGCCGGGTCGGACAGGAAGGCGGCGACACCCGCCAGGGTCTTGTCGGGCTCGGCGTAGAGAACATGCAGGATCGCGCCGACCAGCAACGCGTGGCTGGTTTTCTCCCAGTGGTTGCGCTTCTCCAGGCTGCCTTCGGGATCGACCAGCACGTCGGCCACGTTCTGCACGTCGCGGACTTCCCACTGGCCGCGCCGCACCTCCAGCAGCGGGTTGTAGGCGTCCGACGCCGCGTTGGTCGGGTCGAACAGCAGCACGCGGCCATGCTGCGCGCGGAAGCCCGCGGTCAGCGTCCAGTTCTCGCCCTTGATGTCATGAACGATCGCCGATGCCGGCCAGGTCAGAAGCGAGGGGATCACGAGGCCGACGCCCTTGCCGCTGCGGGTCGGCGCATAGCACAGCACATGCTCGGGGCCGTCGTGGCGCAGATAGGCGCGGCCCAGCTTGCCGAGCACCACACCGTCGTCGCCGAGCAGCCCGGCCGCACGCACCTCGTCCTCGGTCGCCCAGCGCGCCGAGCCATAGGTTTCCGCGTTCTTCGCCTCGCGTGCGCGCCAGACCGACATGGCGATGGCGACAGCGACCGCCACGAAGCCGCCCGACGCGGCGATCCAGGCGCCGGTCTGGAAGATGGCGGGCGCATAGGCGTCGTAGCTGAACCACCACCAGAAGAAGGCGTAGGGCGGATAGACCGGCCAGCCGAGCGCCGTGAACCAGGGTTCGCCAAGCTCGGGCTGATACGCCAGCGCCGCCGCGGTCCATTGTGTGGCGCTCCAGATCGCGGCGACCACGATCAGGAAGACGGCGATGATCTGGCCCCAGAGGATTTTGGTAGCGGGCATGAGAGTCTCCTTCTTTCAGGGGGCGAGGCCGCGCTTGCGGCCCAATGACCATCCGATGCCGCCGCCGTTGCGGGCGATGCCCGCGATCTGGCGCCCGAGCTGGCGTTCAAGGTCGTTCGACCAGGGGACGAGCCGGAAGCCCAACCCGTCGTCGATCATCGCGAAGCGACCGGAGGCGAGCGCGAGGCGCTGGCGGCATGTGCCGGCGACCTTGTCGCCGGGATTGGTAGGCCGGTAGGCGAGCCCCGTCCGGCCCGCGATCTCGGCACCTGTCGCGTCCAGTTCGCGGCGGCGAAGCGTCTCGATCAGGTTGCCTTGCAGGACCACGCGGTTGCCGAAGCGGCGGGCCAGTCCTTCGCGCACGAGATGGTCGGTGCGCTGGTCGAGCGCCCGCTGCACCTCCGATCCGAAGCCGGCGGCCGTCACTCCACGGCCGCGCTCGATCAGACGATGATCGAGCCAGGTCGCGCCTCTCGCCTTCACCTGAGCCGCGAGGTCGAGATCGGATCGCGTCGCCAGGAACAGGGACGGCTTCGGATCGCCCGGCCGGCCGACGGCGCGCAGCTCAACGATGCCGCCGATATCCGGGCTGCGATCCAGCGCCTCGATGCCCGGAAGCCGGACATGGTGGGTGCGCCCGTCGATGCCGTCGATCACGGCATAGGCCGAGCCATGCAACTCGTCGTGCAACCCCTTGTCGATCAACCGGCCGACGATGGGCTTTTGCGGCGCTGCGCTGACGATCTCGTAAGTGTCGAGCGGGCGCTGCAGGCCGCGACCGTTCAGCGCCTTGCCGATCGTGCGGATGATGTCGCCGCGCGTGCCCAGCTCGCGCAACCTGGCTTGCGCATCCGACGCCAGTGCCCACTGACCGGGCGCGGCCTCGGCTGCGAGCCCCATAGTTTCCAGATGCTGCAAGCGGCCGATCATCAGGCGGCGGACCTGGGGATCGTCGAGTCCGGGCTGCTGGGGGCGCAAGTCGATGACGCCGAGTGCGTCCGCCGTGCGATCGATCTCGGCGTCGAGCCTGGTCCAGCGTTCGGCCGTTACCTCGCGTTCGAGCGCGCGCTGGATTTCATGCTCCGGTTTCGGACCCAGCTCGGCCCAGGCCAGTTCTTCGGCGCGCGAGCGCAGATTGTGGCTGATATAGTCCCGGTTGATGACAAGGTCGGCGCCATGGTCATCGACGCCGCGCACCAGCAGATGGACATGCGGGTTGTCGGTGTTCCAGTGATCGACCGCGACCCATTCGAGCCTGGTGCCGAGATCGGCTTCCATCTGGCGAACGAGATCGCGGGTATATTCGCGAAGGTCCGACAGGTCCGCCGCATCCTCGGGCGAGACGATGATCCTGAAATGATGCCGGTCGTCCTTGCACCGATCGGCGAAGGCGCGATCGTCGGCGCCATCGCCATTGGCGTCGAACATCCGCGCGGGCGATCCGTCGCGGGTGACGCCCTCGCGCTTGAGATAGGCGATGTGCGCGGACAGCGGCGCCCTCGGCCGTCCATTCCGGTGGAAACGGGTGACAGGGACAATCTTGACCAGCACGCGCCGGCCCGATCCGAACAGGCGGCTGCGTGCGAAGGACGTGCGGCCACGGCCGAAGTTCGATTGCCCGCGCTGGCGCGATCCGCCCCAGCCGGCCGTTCGCCGGCCTCCGCCGCTGCGCGCGGCGACGCGGAGCACCTGGACGACAAGTCCTTGCGCCTTGCGGCCCTGGCCGGCTCCCCTGTTCCTGACCTTGCCCGGCCGGACGCGGAAATCCTCGTCCTCGCTCACGGCCGGGCCGCTTTCCGCCGAAAATGGCCCATAGTGCCATTCGGCGCTTTGATTTTGCTGGCTTTTTTCTTCCGAGCGGCACGCTCGCCGACCGACGTACCCGCGCCAAATCGTTGAAAGACATAGGCTTTCAGCGAATTTGGGGCGCGCTTTCTATCTTGCCGTCCCTTCCTTCGGCTTTTTCCTGCCCTTCCAGGCACTTCCACCTTCCAACCGGGCAATCTGAAAACGGGGGCGGTCATGGCGCGCCGCTCGCCTCTCGACGTGCAGCCACCGTGCAATTCGGCCGCGGCGGCGCTGCAACGGGATCGCCCGGCAGCGCGAACTTGAGGCGCCAGGTTCGCCACGCTTCGGCGACGGCGCCGGTGCCGGGGAACAGGTCGTCGAGCGTGTCGTCGGGACGCGCGGCGACCGTCTCGAACGCCCAATGAGCGACCACTTCGGGTTTCGCGCCGGTAAGCCCACGGCGCAGCGTGATCGGGCATTCGATCCAGTCACGCAGGACCAGCCGCTTGCTTACGACCGGCTTGCGCGCGGGCTTCACGATGACGGGTTCCCACGCATAAGCGACCGGCACGTTGCGCTTGAACGCGGCAAAGCCTTTCACCCAGGCCATCCACCGCGCGCCGGTCTCGCGCACGAGCGGCGCGAGCACGGCGACCGATTCCGGCGTCGCGGCGGCATGCAAAATCCAGCCGTCATAGTCTCGCTGGAGCCGCTCGATCAGCGCGGGATGATCGACCTCGCCCGCATAGTCGGGATGATCGCGATAGAGATGCGCGCAGCCGATATAGGGCGGATCGGCATAGGCGATCTTCACGGCTGCCTCCGCCCCGACAGCGCGACGAACAGGCTGTTCGCGGGCGGTTCGACCGCAGCGCGCATGTCAGCCGCGCGTTCGCCGGACGACGTTTCCGGTGCGGCCGGATCGCCGTTCGGCCGCGCCGCGAACAATGCAGCCCTGCGCCATGCAAAAGGATCGGACGGCGGTGCGGCAGCAAGCCGGCTGTCGTCCGCGCCGCCTATGATCGACGCGAGCTTTGCGAGATAGGCGCGCGTCTCGGCGGGCAGCGGACGGCCGCGCGATAGATATTCGTCGTAGCGGCCCGGCCCCGCATTATAGGCCGCCAGCATTGCCATCGCGTTGCCGTAGCGGTCGTGCATCGCGCGCAGGTAAGCCGCGCCCGCCATGATGTTGTCGCGCACATCATAGGGATCGCGTCCCAGCCCGTGGCGCGCGCGCAAGCTCGCCCAGGTGCCGGGCATGATCTGCATGAGGCCCATCGCCCCGGCCGTCGAGACCGCGCGGACATCGCCGTTGCTCTCGACGCGCATCACCGCCCATATCCAGCTTTCCGGGATGCCGAAGCGCCGCGCGGCGTCGGCGACGTGAACGGCATAGGGATGGCTGGCTGCCGTGCGTTCGGCCGGCGTGTCCTGTGCCCGCACAGCGTTCGGCCCGATGCCGGACGACAGCAGCAGGGCCGCGAGCAGGACGGCCAATCCGCCCCCGCTCTTACGCCAGCCTGCCAGCGTGCTCGCTGCGGTAAAGGGTGCGCGCGATGCGCCGGCCGTGGGCCGCCCCCGGATCAAGTCCGGGGCAGACTCTTGACCTTCGCTGCGCGCGCCGGTCAGCCTGCGACCGAGCGGGACGGAGGGATGCGGCTTTTCCGCGAACAAAGGGATGATGATCGAAACAGCCACCGATCAGCTCCGGTCGTCGCGCGGCCGGGGGCGCTTCCATGACAGCCGGAACGTCCGGCCATCGTCGTCGGCGCGGAACAGAACCGGCCGGAACGGCGCCCCGAAGAGCGGGCTGTCGATCTCCAGCGCGATGTAATTGCCCGCGCGTTCGCCGACCCGTTTCCATGCGCCGCCGACTTCCGGGCCGTCCTCGTCGTCGAGGTGGACGCGGTAATCGGGCGCGTTCTCGGCGTCGCCCGGATCGATCGCGACCAGCACGATCTGCTCGTCGACACCGAAATACCGGGCGCGCCCGGCATAGCCATTGGCGGTGGGTTCAAAGATATTCGTCGGCATGGCCAATCTCCTTGGCTTCGGGGGTGGAAGGCGATTGCGACGGCGCGCGCAGATGCAGCGGCGTCGCGCGGCCGATGACGGCGGACGCCGGCAGCGGGCCGAAATAGCGGCCGTCGAGGCTGTCGGGGACGGACGGGTTGAGCAGCAGCAGTTCGCCCGGTTGCAGTGTGCGGCAGCCCCGCCAGACCGGCAGCGGGCGGCCCCGGCCGTCACGCGCGCGGGCGCTGGCGACGGACTGGCTATCGACGCTCACCACGGCGCCGATGCGGCACACGCGCTGCCCGGCTTTCGCGGCGACATGCTTCAGCAGCGGCACGCCCTCGGGCAGATAGCCGCGCGCCGAAAGCCAGCGGGAAAGCCGCTTGGGCGGCGTGACGGCGACCAGCACACCGATAGCGGGATCGCGGTCGGGATGGATGCGGTAGAGCCCGATCGGCGCGCTGGCGCTGGCGTTCCAGATCACGCGCGGGAAAGGATCGGCGACGGCGATCGCGACGAACGCCGCGGCGAAGGCGGACGCGGCGGTGGCCGTCGCCATGACGTAGCGGCGGCGCGTCACCCTTCGATCTCCTTGCGGCGAAGCCAGGCGCGATGCCGCTCCAGCGTGTAAGGGCGCGGCTGGTGTCCCGCGGCGATGCGGTTGTGGACGTGGCGCCAGTGCTCGGGCGCCGCGTCGCAGGGATCGACGCCCGCCGTCTCCACCGCGTCGATCGCGGCGAGCACCTGCTGGACCTTGGGCCAGCTCTCGATGTGCAGGAGGATTTCGCCGCCCGGCCGCACGAACGGCAGCGTCGTATAAGGCTCGCCCGGCGTGACCGCGCGCACCACGTCGATGCGCGAGGCGATCGTGCCATAGTCGTTGGCGGTCCAGCGGACGAAGGCAAACACCGCGCCCGGCCGGAAGCTCATGACGCGCGTCCGGCGTGTGACGATGCGTTCCTGCGCGACGCGGCCGAAGCGTATCCAGTGCTCCAGCTTCTTTTCGATCCAGGTCAGTTCGACTTCGGTCAGCCGCGATCGCGATGCCAGCGCCGTTGGTTCTGTCGGCGTTCGGGCGGCCTGCGCCTGCTCCGCCGCGCGGCGGCGCAGCGCGGCTTCGAACCCGCTGAAGTCTATGCGCTGCGGATGCGCGGGATCGCTCATCGTTCGTCTCCGGTGATGTCGGGGGAGGTTCGCCCGAGCACGACGTCGAGCGCGGCTTCGGTGCGCAGGATGGCGCGGCCGATGGCTTCGGGGATTTGCGGGAGAACGGCGTCGCCGAACGCCTCGACGATCAGGCTGGCCGCAGCCGTCCGCTTTCCAGCGCCGATCGCAACGCGCGTGCCAGCCACCCAGGCGGAAAGCCCATCATCCAGCCGTAGGTGATGGGCAAGGCCGCCGTTCCAGTCAGCCCACGGCTCCGCAGCATCGCCGCCAGCGCGCGGGCGCCCGCCCATTTGTCCGGCGCGCGATCCGTCATCGCGCCGTCCATCACCGCGTCCATCGTCGGCGATTTCCGCCGATCGTAGGCCGGACTCCAGCCGTCCATCCGGCTGTCGCGCTTCGTCGGGGTGGGGAGGATTTCCGCCGCGTGGCGCAACAGGTTCGGCGTGTCGATCTGCGCCTTCGCGCCGTTCGCCCGGCGTCCCGTTTCGATCTCCTGCCGGCTCAATCTCCGTCCGCCGTTCGGTTTGACAGGCGTCGGCATCATGCCCGCGTGCCGGCTCGCATGGCCCTGCAACTGGCTGAGCACATCGCCCCGGCCGCCCTTGTCCGCATCCGATTTGCGCGGCGTCGCGAGGATCATGCGAAGCGGATATGTCGATCCTGCGCCGCCGCCCGCGCCGTCCCTCATCCCGTCCGTCGCCATCGGCGTCGGCAGCCTGTTCTCGCGAAACAGGTCGAACAGACCCGATTCCTTGAGGGCCGTCCGTGCGCCCGATCCACCCTCCAGCCGGATGCCGCCTTGCTGGGATTGCGATACCGGCGTCGGCAAGCTGGCCTGGGTCGTAGCCGATAAGCCAGGACCGCTTGCGGACATGGTTGGCGCCGACATTTTCAGCAGCCACCACGCACGGTTCGCAGGCGTAGCCGAGCGTTTCCAGGAGAAGGAGCAGCCGGTCAGCGCCGCGAGTTCGCAGATTAGCGCTGTTCTCAAAAGCGAACCAGCGAGGGCGGCACTCTCCGACCAGCCGGACGGCTTCGAGGTAGAGGCCCGACCGTTCGCCTTCGATCCCCCTGCCTTTGGTGTTGGCGCTGGAGATGTCCTGGCACGGCGGCGAACCGACGATGATGTCGGGCAGGAATCCAAGTTCAGAAACAAGTCGAGCTGCCGTGAGGGACCGGACATCCGCGTAGAGTCTGACATGGGGATTGTTCTCCGCGTAGAGGATGCGGCGCCATTCGACGATCTCGCAGGCGGCGACGGTGACGAATCCGGCGCGGTGCAGGCCGAGCGACCAGCCGCCCGCCGCGGCGCTGAACAGGTCGAGCGCGCGCATCATTCGCAAAGCCCGTATTCGCTGTCGCAGAGCAGGCCGTGCTCATCGGCGTCGCGCTGCTCCTGCGCGAGGAACAGGTCGTAGTTGCGGCCGCCCCGGCTGGTGCGCGACCACGCGATCGCCCTGTCGATCGTCGCACGTCCATGATCGGCGGGATCGCCGGGCACGGTCGGCGCGGGCAGCAGGGATGCCGGCGCTCCCGATATCGCGGTGCGCCGCGAAACGAGGCTGACCAGCCGTTCCCACTCCCGCACGCGATCGACTTCCGCGGGAAACCGCATGGCCCAGGCGCGCAGTTCGCGCTTCCTAACCATGATGCAGGTCGAGCAGCCGACCCGGCTCATCCCCATCGTGTAGAGCGGGTTATGCCGGAGTCCGTGGCGCTCGGAGATGGCGAAGGCGTCGGCCGCCGACCAGCGAAAGATGGGCCGGTAGAGCACCTTGCGGGCGCCGGAGGGATGCCGCACCGACTGGATCGGCGGCTTCTTCGCCCGCGCCGGGCTTTCGTCGGCGCGCTCGCCGATCCAGTCGATGACCGAGATCCCCGCATCGAGCAGCGGACGCTTGCGATGCATCATCGGGATCAGTTTGGTCTCGTCGGTGCAGAAGCGCGTTTTGGTGCCGGGAAACCGGCCGTGCAGCATCGCCATGTCGAGGAACGGGATGCCGGTGGGATGCAGCAGCTCGAGCGCGCGGTCGATCAGATGATCGGGAACCGGGGGCGAGACCAGGACGGGACATTCGCACGCGGCGAGCCATTGGCCTTTCGTGAGCCTGCCTGCCTGCCACGCGGCCCGGCGCTGGTTGCACGCGCCCTTATGGCGGGTCCGCCGCTTCTCCTTCGACCATTCCTCGCGCAGCATCGCGCGCTTGCGGGCGAAGGCCGCCGCGTCTGTGAGCCCCGGCACGTCGTTCGCCGAGACCGTCTCGATACACAGGCCGGTGCGTTGTCGCAGCCAGCCGTCGAGATACGCGATGTGGTCGAGCGTGATCGGGTTCTCGTGGCCGTTGTCTGCCGAGAGGAACCGCGGCGCGCGGTTGCCGAACGCGGCAAGCCCCCTGCGCTCGATCCGCTCGACCATCCGGCAAAGGACGGCCTGGCTGTCCTTGCCGCCCGAGATGCTGCCGAAGTGCTGGGCGGCGATCATGGCCGCGGTTCCGGCCCGCGCCGCGTAACACGGTGCCGGGATTGATCGCCGCACGCAAAAGGCGTAGTAGTATAGCGTAGGGGAGACGGCGGATTTACTGCCCGATACTTCGCGTCGTCTCGCGAATTATCCACAGCACCAAAGCGCGTTAGAAAGAATACGAAGTATTCTTTACTGTTAGCATAGTTAGAAGAGAGCCGATTCCGCGAGCGATTCCAGAAGCTTGTGCGGAGGTCCGGTTTTTTATAGGCCGAGTCAGCGGTTTTTAATCGGCCGAGTCCGGCGGTTTTCAATAGGCCGAGTCTCATGGCCGGTTATCCACAGCCAGCCCCATGACCCGCGCCGCCTTCTCGAACGGATCGGCGGGCACGGGCGCGAAGGTCAGCCGCTCGCGGCCGAACGCCCGCTCGATCGCCAGCGCGTAGCCCGGCAGCGACTGGCGCTGCACGATGGCGCGCAGCTCGAACGCGAACTGCTTCAAGGGCGAGAGCGCGCCGGATTTCAGGTGAAGGTGCGGGACGTCGAAGCTCCAGCCGCCTTCCTGCTGGCCGCCATGCTTGCGCACGATCCGGTAGAGCCAGCGTTCCAGCCCGCCCGTTAGGTCGAAATAGGCCCGGTCGATGGTGAGCACGAACGTGCGGTCGACGACGCCGGCATAGAACCAGTCCGGCAGGATCAGCTCCAGTCCAAGCGGACGGCCGTCGCCGTCGAGCCGTTCCTGCCACTCGTTGATCCACGAGAAGCGATGGCGTCGCCGCTGGTGCTGCTGGCGGATCGAGGTGGCGACCGTGGTGGATTGCAGCCGGTCGAGCGCGGCCTTCAGCCGGTCATAATGATCCTTGCCGGTGCCTCGTCCGGTGAATGTGAGGATTTCGTGCGGCGTCGTCGCCATCAGGCGCGAGGTCGGCAGCCCCGCGTCGCGCGCGGCGACGATCTGGCTCGCCGCCCATATCAGCACGTCGGCGTCCCATATGGTCGCCATGCCATGTTCGGGCACGGCCTCGACCGATATCCAGGTCGCGCCCATGCGGAAATCGATCGGCGTCACCCGCCTGCGCTTGGCGAGGCTGAAGAACGGCCAGGCCATGAGGTCCTGGGCATCGCGCGGCGCGATATCGCGCCCGAGCGAGGGGAACAGCGCGAGTTGGGCGCGCTCGCCGGAACGGGAGGCGGTGCGCGGCATCATCGGCGGCTCTGCGTGATCGCCGCATCCCGCTGCGGCATGAGATCGTTCTGGCCGGGGTCGGACGTGGAATATTTGGTGCCGAGGTCGGCCCAGGCGCGCAGGTCGTCGACCGAATAGACCACCCGTCCGCCGATCCGGCGATAGGCCGGGCCGCTCCCGAAATAGCGGTGCTTCTCAAGCGTGCGGCCGGAAAGGCCAAGGAAGCGCGCCGCCTCGGGGGTCCGCAGGTAGCGGGGCGGAAGGGTCACGGGCGGTCGGGACAAGGGGCGTCTCCTGCGAGGCGGGGTGGCAGGAGGCGATCATGGCGAAGTGCTCACGGCAGGGTGGGGAACGAAGATTCGCAGCTGCGCCGATGTGACCACCCCCCGGCCGCTGTCATGCGGCGGGCGCTATCAGCGGAAGCGCAGCAGCTTGCGGTAGTCGCCCTTCATCATGGCGGTGGCGTCGCGCACCAGGCGATAAGCGAAGGACCGGGCGTCCGAATTCTTGAAATCGGATGCCGAGAGATGCGCGGCCTCGTCCCTGCCGAGCGCGATCGCGATTTGGCGGTATGTCGCCCCGGCGAGGCGCAGATCGAGCGCGCGAAGCATCAGCTCGAGCCGGGCCGCGCGGATCGGGGTGAGCGGCCATCCGCGCGGCAATGGGCCGGTTCGCTTGCCCGACATGAGTCGATGGAAACGCAGCAGGCTGAGGATGCGCTTGATGAAGTCCTTGTCGAGCGGGACGATCGCGGCGAGCGGCCGGCCGGGCGTCGGATCGCGCAGCCACAGCCGATGCTCGCCGGCCGCGTCAGCGACGACGACATGCCGGCCGTCGATTCCGGCCTGGTCGGCGAGCAGCGCGCCCAGCGCCAGCGGATCGACCGCCTTGGCGCCGGTATATCCTTCCGGCGCAGCGTCGAGGATCACGGTGACGGCGGTGAGTTCCGGCCGCCAGATCACCGTGCCCGACAGCTCATCAGGCAGATAGGCGAAAGGACAACCCCCAGCGGCGGGCGAGCGTCGTTCGCTCGCTGGCCGGGGCGTTCGGGTTCAGTCGCGCCCGCTCTGCGCGATACTGGCGGTTGCGTTGCAGGAACGCGGCGGCGAATTCGGCCCGGCCCGGCGTGTCCGGCGCATTGCCGGCACGCCGCGCGCGCCCTTCGGGCGTCATTGGCATGGGATCATCCTCTCCAGCCGCTCATTGTGCGGAGTCTGGACCGCCGAGGATCGGGAGAAGCACTGCATCCCGACAGCGCGAAGGCCGCGCCAGGCGATGCCGGCCGCGCATCGGAATCCACGACCGGAAAAATCCATTTCGGTCTGAATGTTAACTTATTCGATGGCGCGCGGGCCGAGCAGATATGCGTAGCCCACTTCGGTCATCCAGCGCGCGCGGGCGAGATGGCTCTCATGCATCGCGCGGGCGCGTTCGGGTTCCGCGGCCGGATCGATCCCGAAGATATGCGCCGCCGCGTCGCGCCAGTCGGCGCCCTCGTCGTCGGTATCGAGCAGGCGGATATAGTCGGCGAGGTGATCCTCGTCATAGGCGGTGAGCCGCGGCGCGTCGGGCGCGCGATCCTTGAAATGCTTGCCGGTCATAACGCCCCCGTTCCTCCAGTCCCGTTAACCTTTTAGACCGAAACGGAGACGATTCTATACGCACGGCGGGCATGGCTTCGCGCGTCGTCCGCAATGGTCGGGTTCCAGGTCAGCAGCGGTTCGTCTGCGGTGCGCCCCCGCAAACTTCGCTCCTGACCCTGATCGGGGAGTTGGAAAACCGGAATATCTCGGTCCCTGTGACCTTTAGCCCGGAAGCCTGTTGTATACGTCACAGGCTCCCCGACCATGTGGTCAAGGATAGCGGCGCCGTCACGGCCGACGCCCAACCGGATATTCAGGGGTTTCCACGCCCCAGGCCGCCGCGTAGCGGCCCACGTCTTTCTTAGGACGGGGACGCCGTTCTGGCTACTGTCTCTTGCGAGCCGGGCGATGCCCGGCGAGCGCGCGCCATGACGGCCGCGCGGACCTATGGGCCGCGCGGCCGCCGCTGCTCCGGGCAGGACCTGCAGCCGGTTGTCGGTTGTCGGTTGTCGGTTCTCAATATCGGCCCGAGAAAGGCAAGAACGGCTGTTCTTTCCAGCTTCGGTCAACACGGCGGTAGGTCAGCCGCCGGCAGCGAAATGCGTTCCAGGTCCAAATCAGCGGCTCAAAGCCGTGCCACCAATCGGCGTCAATGTCGCCGCAACGCCCTTCAAAGCAAAGCTTATGGCGCGCGTCATAGAGTCGAAACTCCATCGGCAAACTGTCGCCCTCGTTCGTGCCGGCATAGGCGATGCTTCCTTCGGCATCTTCACCGACCCCGGCAAGGGAAGTGCCCATATGATCGGATGTGATAATCCAGCGCATGATATAATTCCTTGTGAGGGTGGCGCCCGCCGCAGGGACGGGCGCGAATGATGGGAAAGGGTGGCGACCTATGCGGCCGCCCGGCGATGCTGCCGCGCGGCAAGCCGCTTGCTGGCGGTGTGATAGTGGCCGTTGTCCAGTTCTATGCCGGTCCAGTCGCGCCCGAGTTGCTGGGCTGCCGCAAGGGTCGAACCGCTACCGCTGAATGGGTCCAGGACAAGGTCGCCCGGCTGCGTGAAAGCCTCGATCAATGGCGCCAGTGCTTCAACCGGCTTCTGCGTGGGGTGCAGGCGGTTCCCGCTGTAAGGAAAATCGAGCACATCGGGGATAGGCCGTGTCGGACGGACGGGATTGCCCTTTGCCAACAAATAGGCTTGCTCATGTTCATAGCGAAGGAAGCGGGCCGATGACGCATAACGCTTGCGGAAAACAAGATGGCCGACGATGCGGAAGCCTGCCGCCTTCCATGCATCCATGAACAAATCGACTTTGTTCCAGCCATAGAAGGAAACCGCAAAGCCGCCATCCTTCAAGACGCGGTGCATTTCCCGAAACGCCGGACGCAGCCACCGGCCGTTATCGTCATTGGCGACCTTGCGCCCCTGGCGGTCCCGGTAGCGGGTCACATAGGGCGGATCGGTCAGGATGAAATCCACCGTGCCGCTATCGAAAGCCTGCATCACTTCAATGCAATCACCGTTGAAGATCACATCGCGGGGAGCCTGTGCCTTGCTGGTCATATCTCAAATCCTTTGGTTCTGAAGTTCAGCGAAGCGGAATGCCGCGCCTGAACTTCTGCCCGGCGGCGAGCCAAGGGTAGCAACGGGGCAAGGGCGGCCGGGGCGGAGGGGAATCACCCGCCTGCACAAGCGAAGCGCGGAAGGTGGGGATACCGCCCCGGACGGTTCCACTTACCTTGACCGGCGCGAGGACTACGTCCTTAGCAACGATCGCGCCGCCTTGGCGGCGCGAAAAGCAAATGACAGCCGGGATTACCGGCGCGGCCTTCAGGCCGATCCCTGCTCGATCCCCCCAGACCGCTATCCTGCGAGGCACAAAAAAACCCGATGGCGTGGGGCGCCATCGGGTGCTGTCCGCCTTACAGGTCGCGGTAGGCTGCAACCTCATCGCTGAGGTAGGGGATGTATCCGTGGGCGCGTGCCAGTTCGCGCGCTTCCCACTTCCGTTCCCATTCCGGCTTGGCCTGCTCGGCGGCCATCTTCCGGTCGGCCCTGGCCTTGTTGATCCTGCGAATCTTTGCCCAATCCTTTTTCATGTCTGCCTCCTGTGTGCTGGCGTTGCTGATGCATCAGGCAGGCTTTGGCGGGCGACGCGGGCAAGCTGAAAAACGGAGGGTCCGCTTGCGGAAACCGTAGGCGCTGGCGCCGGTTTTCTGCTTGGTGGCTATGCCACTTCCCGCATGAGGCGCCCGGCAAAGCCAGATGCGCTAATCAGCAACCAGCCCGGGAGGGAGATGAACGGATTTTCGGGCAAAGCGGGATCGGCAAGGCTAGGGCCATAGTGGAAAACACGCCGGGCAAGGTAGGAATGGGGGCAGAAGTGGGACGCTTCCCCTGCACTTTGCGCGCATGGATGCCTCCGTCGACCAGGATGCGGAGTCCTGGGCTTACCGTTATCTGGCTGGGCGGGCGCCTGTAGCGAGTATGGCATCGTCCGGTGGCAGGCCGATGCAATGGCTGGTGCGGTTTCGCACGGCGCAGATCCTTTATGGAAAACTGGAAGCGCCCCGCCATTGCTGGCGGGACGCTTCCGCGGTCAGTCGACCTTCAGCTCGAACTTGCCCGTTGTCTCGGTCGAGACAAGCCGGAGATGAACGTCCGGCGCCAGGACCGGATTGAGTTTGAGCGAAGCGTAGGGCTTCTGGTCCTTGGTGGCCTTGAGCCAGCCCACACCGAATTCCACGCGTTCATCGTCGGCGGCAACGATGCGATAGTCGGGCGACTTGTCGCTTGCCTTGTCGCCGATCCGAAGGATTTCCACCTTCTCGCTGAGACCGAAAAAGCGGATTTCGCCGTGAAAGCCGCGATCGGTCGCTTTGAAGTTTCCGCAGATCATGTCGTCAGTCCTTTCTTGACTCGGGACCGCGCCCTTCGCGGCCTCGTGGCGTGTCGAAGATCGGGGACGTTCGGCTGCGCACCGCTTGCGGCCTATGGACGGCCAAAGGGCCGCTTTTTTGCTTCGCGCTGCAAAGCCGAAGGCGGCGGAAAAAAGCTGCCCGGCGCCGTTGCGCCGCCAGGTGGACACGATCAGATCAAGCCACGAGGGAGGCCGCGAGGGTCGGTCGGGCAGGCAGGACGGGAGACAATGCTGCACCCGGTATTTCAGCGGACCCAGCAGCGATGGCTGGGTTATGGCTTTCGCGTCGGCGTGGCAGGATTCACGGGCGAGCGAACAGCGCGGTGAATAGGCGCTCGGCTTCGGCCATGCCGTCGTCGGTCAGATGCACCGACTTTGCCTTGCGCGCAGGATCGGAGATCAGCCCGCGTTCGTGCAGTCGATCCATCGCGCTCCAGTCGAAGCCTTTCCAGGCCGTGCCGGTGGTGCTGAGGTTGAGCCATAGCAGGGCAAGCACCGCCTCGTCGATTCTGTCGGTGTCGGTGTCGGTGTCCGTCCGCGAGTCCATGCGCGGGAGGATAGCAAACCGGGCTGCACACGGCATCCACGATCCCGCCGTGAGCACTTATCTTTGCTACGCTACACTTCGCTATTTCCGCCTTGCGCCGCCGTGCGCCGAATCCCGCCGCCGTTGCTACGGGTCCGGCATGTATGCGCCCGAGGGCGATTTTGCTGGATTCCCGAGAGATGCGCGGCAGCTTGAGCAATATGGGACTCTCTCGCAAACGTCGCCGCCGCGCACCCCGCGGCTGGTCGGAAGGGCTGGAAGACCTGCACGATTACATGCAGCCGCAGCCGACGCGCGCGTCGGCGCGCAAGAATGCCGCCAGCGCGCCGATCGTCGTTACCGACGACTGGCCCGAGCAGGTTCCCATCGGCGATGCCGAGTTGCGCGTCATCGAAGGCGCTTTTCGTGAGGAGCTGGACGCCCTGTTCGGGCCGCTCCCCTAAAACGGCCAATGGAAAGGGGTTGAAATGTTCGTCAAAGTGACGTACATTGTAGCGGAAATGGATAAGTCAGGAGTCGGTCCCATGCCGCGCAAACAAGCCGTAGCGGAGTCCGCCAGAGCCAATCGCGTCGAGCGGCTCGGCTTCCGTATTGACGAAGAAACGAAGGATTTGATCGAGCGGGCAGCTCACCTCACGCGGCGCAAGGTCAGCGACTTTTGCGTGACAGCGCTAGCCGACACGGCGCGGCGAACGATCGCCGAGCATGAAACGCTCGTGCTGTCGGATCGCGACCGCGCGGCGTTCTTCGATGCGCTCATCAATCCGCCCGAGCCCAGCGAGCGGCTGATCCGCGCTCTCCAGGAGCACCGGCGCCGGGTTGCGTCCTGATCATGACGGCGCATGCGGATTTGCAGGTCGAGCCGCTGGGGCCGCATCACGACCGCGAGGGATTTTCCTGCGGCATCGACAGTCTCGATCGATATTTGCGGAGGCAGGCGGGCCAGGACATGCGCCGCCGCTCGGCTGGTGTGTTCGTTCTCGCCGAGCGTGCAAATCCCGGCGTGGTTCTCGGCTATTACACGCTTAGTCAGGCCAACATCGCGCAGGGCGACATTCCGGCAGCGGCGCGAAAGCATGTCCCGCGTTACCCGCTCGTCGCCGCGACGCTGATCGGCCAGCTCGCGGTGTCGCAAGCGAGGCAGGGCGAACGCCTTGGGGCGATCCTGATCGCCGATGCCGTCGAGCGCGTCTGGGCGACGGCCGCGACAGCTGGCTCGTCGATACTCGTCGTGGACGCCATCAATGATCGCGCGGCAGCCTTCTACGAAGGCAATGGCTTCGTGCGCCTGCCAGATTCCCAACGCCTCGTGCTGCCGATGCACACTATTCAAAGATTGGTCGAACGATGACGAACGCTGCTCTCGCCCCCTCGGAAACCGGAGCCGTGCAACCGGCGCTGCGGGCCGCGCTCTACCTGCGCGTCTCGTCGCCGCGTTCGGCCGAGAGCGATCTGTCGATCCCGGACCAGCGCCGCCAGACGTCGAGCTATTGCCACTCGAACGGCTGGGAAGTCGCGGCCGAGTTTGTCGAGCCGGGGGTTTCGGGCACAGACGATCGCCGTCCCGCCTTCCAGGAAATGATCGACGCGGCGCTGGAAAGGCCGTCGCCCTTCGACGTGATCGTGGTCCATAGCTTCTCGCGCTTTTTCCGCGATCAATTCCAGTTCGAGTTCTACCTCCGCAAGCTGGCGAAGAACGGCGTGCAGCTCGTCTCCATCACGCAGATTCTCGGCGATGATCCGATGAGCGAGATGATGCGGAAAATCATGACGCTGTTCGACGAATATCAGTCGAAGGAGAACGGCAAGCATACGCTGCGCGCGATGAACGAAAACGCCCGGCAGGGTTTCTGGAATGGCGCCCGTCCTCCGATCGGCTATCGCGCGGTCGCGGCCGAGCAGCGCGGCGCGAAGATCAAGAAAAAGCTGGAGATCGATCCGCTCCACGCCGAAACGGTGCGCCGCATTTTCCGGCTGGCGCTGGAAGGCGCGGATGGGCGCGGGCCGATCGGGGTCATGGCGATCGCGTGCTGGCTCAATGAGAATAATATCCGCACGCGCTATGGCGGTCGGTGGGGCAAGGGCATGGTCCATCAGGTGCTGACGCGGACCACCTATATCGGCGAGCACCGCTTCAACACCTATGACGTGAAGAAGGGGCGCGCGAAGCCGGAGACCGAGCACGCCATCATGGAGGTGCCGCCGATCATAACGGTGGCGGAGTTCGAGGCCGTGCAGCGATCCTTGAAAGCGCGCAGCCCGAAGATGATGCCGCCGCGGGCGGTGGGCGGATCGACGCTCTTGACGGGCATCTGCTTCTGCGCCTGTTGCGGTGGCGCGATGACGCTGCGCACCGGCACCAGCCGGAGTGGGCAGGAGTATCGCTACTACACCTGCGCGACCAAGGCGACGAAAGGGAAGACGGGATGCCCCGGCGTCTCGCTTCCGATGGATCGGCTGAACGAGGCGGTGATCGAGCACCTGGAGAAGCGGCTGCTCGATCCCGCGCGCCTTGAAGTGCTGATGGACCAGCTTATTGCCCGACGCGACGAATGGGTGACCGAGCGCCGCCAGCACGTCGCCGAGATGGAACGGCGCGCGACTGAGGTCGAGACCAAGCTTTCCCGGCTCTATGAAGCGATCGAGAATGGATTGGTCGATATGGGCGATCCGTCGCTCAAGGCGCGGATTGCCGAGCTGACCACCATCCGCGACCAGGCCAGAGGCGATGCCGAGCGCGCGGTCGCACACATTGAGCGGATCAGCCCGGAGATCACGGTCGAGAGCCTTCACGCCTTCGCGCTGGTCGCCAAACGCAAGCTCCGCCACGACGATGGCTCCTATGCGCGAAACCATATTCGGGCGGTGGCCCAGCGGGTCGAGGTCCACAGCAAGACGGATGTGCGAATCTGCGGCACGCGCACCGAGTTGCTGCGCACCCTCACCGCCGTCTCTGGCGTAGAGGCGGCGGTGCTAGGGACTCGGGCTTTTGGACCGAAATGGTGCCCAGAAGAGGACTCGAACCTCCACGACCTTGCGATCGCCAGCACCTGAAGCTGGTGCGTCTACCAATTCCGCCATCTGGGCACGGGGTAGGAGCGGGCGCTTAGCGGCACCGGCTTGGCCTTGTCAACAAAGGTCAGCATGGGGCAATGGGCTTTCCGGCGCGAAGGCCGGTTGCGAAGGAGATTTTCGGGCGATGAAGGACGGTCTGGTCACGCTGTTCGGCGGCGGTGGGTTCCTCGGGCGCTATGTGGCGCAGGCGCTGCTGAGCGCCGGCGCGCGCGTGCGAATCGCACAGCGCGATCCGCGCGCCGCCTGGTTTCTGAAGCCGCTGGGCGGGCTTGGGCAGACGCAGTTCGTCGCCGCAGACGTCACGCGCCCCGACAGCGTGGCGCGCGCGCTGGCCGGGTCGGACGCGGTCGTGAACCTCGTCGGCATCCTCAAGGGCAAGTTCGACGCCATCCATGTCGAGGGCGCGGAAAATGTCGCCAGGGCGGCCGCCGCTGCCGGTGTCGAGGCGCTCGTCCACCTCTCCGCGATCGGCGCGTCGCCCGAATCGCCTTCTGCCTATGGTCGCTCGAAGGGCGAGGGCGAAGCCCGCGTCCGCGCCGCCTTCCCGCGGGCAACGATCCTGCGCCCGTCGCTGGTCTTCGGCCCCGAGGACCAGTTCGTGAACCGCTTTGCCGGCCTCATCCGCGATCTGCCCGTGGTGCCGCTGATCGGCGGCCAGTCGAAAGTCCAGCCAGTGTTCGCCGGCGATGTCGGCCGCGCGGTCGCCGCGGCGCTCGCCGATCCCGAAAGCCATGCCGGCCGCATTTATGAGCTGGCCGGCCCCGAGGTGATCGACCTTGCCGAGCTCAATCGCCGCATCGCCGGCTGGGTGAATCACAAGCGCAGCTTCGCGGCGGTGCCCGATTCGCTCGCCGGCCTGCTTGCCAAGGCCACTGGCTGGCTGCCCGGCGCGCCGATCACCGCCGATCAGTGGCGGATGCTCCAGCAGGGTTCGGTCGCGCAGGCCGGCGCGGCGGGGCTCGAGGCGTTCGGCATCGTACCGACGCCGCTCGGCGCGGTCGCGCCCAACTGGCTGGTGCAATATCGCCGCAACGGCCGCTTCGCCGCGCACACGGCCTGATCGGGCGCGGCAGCAGCCTTTCCCCCCATCCAGACGGCGCGGCGCCCTGCCGCCGCGCCGATGAAGGCAGACCGCGATGTTCTCACCGTTGCTGATCGTCATCCTCCTCGGCATCGTCGAGGGGCTGACCGAATTCCTCCCCGTCTCGTCGACCGGGCACCTGATCCTTGCCGGCGAGCTGCTCGGCTTCAAGTCCGAGGCCTCGGCAACGTTCGACGTCGTCATCCAGCTCGGCGCGATCCTCGCGGTGATCGTGCTTTACTGGCGACGGTTCTGGACGGTCGCGGTCGGGCTGCTCCGCGCCGACAAAAGCGCGATCGCCTTCACGCGCAACGTCCTCCTCGGCTTCCTGCCCTCGGCGGTTATCGGCCTGCTCGTCTACAAGCTGGTCAAGGCGATGCTGGAAACGCCGATCATCGTCGCGGTCGCGCTGATCGTCGGCGGCATCGCGATCCTGCTGATCGAGCGGCTGGTGGGCGAGCGCAAGCCGATCAGCGTCGAGACGATGGGCTGGAAGACCGCGCTCGGCGTCGGCCTCGTCCAGTGCCTGTCGATGATCCCGGGGGTCAGCCGCTCGGGCGCGACGATCATGGGGGCGCTCGGTCTCGGCGTCGATCGCAAGACGGCGACCGAGTTCAGCTTCTTCCTCGCGGTGCCGACGATGATCGCGGCCTCGGGGTACGAGCTCTACAAGTCGGGCGCGCATCTGGGCGGCGAGGACATGAAGGCGATTGCGCTCGGCTTCGTCGTCTCCTTCGTCGTCGCGCTGGTGGTCATCCGCTGGTTCATCGGCATCGTCCAGCGCCACGGCTTCGCGCCTTTCGCCTGGTACCGAATCGTCGCCGGCGGCATCGCGCTGGTCTGGCTTCTGGCGCGGTAAGACCGATACGGACCTATATACTGTAAGTATATTACAAGGATCGCACGGCGCCCCCGGAATGTTGCCGATATTAAGTCAGTATAGCTGACCCATATTGCGGAATCCGCGTGACTGCGTGGGTTTTCAGTCTATTGGTCCATGCCGGAAAGGATCAGGCATGGCCGACAACCCGATGTTGAAGTTCGTCGTCACGGCCCAGGATTATCCGGGCAAGCGCGACGCTGCCGAGCGCGCGGCGGACTTCCGCGAGATCGCCGACCGTTATGCCGCCCCCGATGCGGAGGGGCAGGCCGCGCGCTGTTCGCAATGCGGCGTGCCTTATTGCTCGGTCCATTGCCCGCTCCACAATCACATCCCGGACTGGCTGCGCCTGACCGCCGAGGGGCGGCTGCGCGAAGCCTATGAACTGTCCAACGCAACCTCGACCATGCCCGAGATCTGCGGCCGCATCTGCCCGCAGGACCGGCTGTGCGAAGGCAATTGCGTGATCGAATTCTCCGGCCACGGCGCCGTCACGATCGGCTCGGTCGAGAAATTCATCACCGACACCGCCTGGGCCGAAGGCTGGGTCGAGCCGCTGCGCGCGCGCGGCGATCGCGGCCAGTCGGTCGGGATCATCGGCGCGGGGCCGGCCGGGCTGACCGCCGCCGAATATCTGCGCGTCGAGGGTTATGAGGTCCATGTCTATGATCGCCACGATCGCGCGGGCGGGCTGCTGACCTACGGCATTCCCGGCTTCAAGCTGGAAAAGCAGGTGGTGATGCGTCGCGTCGACCGGCTGGCCGAAGGCGGCGTGGTCTTCCACACCGGCTTCAACGTCGGCGACGATGCCAGCCTCGATGAACTGCGCCAGCGCCACGATGCGCTGCTGATCGCGACCGGCGTCTACAAAGCGCGCGCGATCAAGGCGCCGGGCATCGGCAGCGCGGGCATCGTCAAGGCGCTCGATTATCTCATCGCCTCCAACCGCAAGAGCTTCGGCGACGCCGTTCCCGCCTTCGAGGACGGATCGCTCAATGCCGCGGGCAAGCATGTCGTCGTCATCGGCGGCGGCGACACCGCGATGGATTGCGTGCGCACCGCGATCCGCCAGGGCGCAAAATCGGTGAAGTGCCTCTACCGCCGCGATCGCGCCAACATGCCGGGGTCGCAGCGCGAGGTCGCCAATGCCGAGGAGGAAGGCGTCGAGTTCGTCTGGCTTTCCGCACCCGAGGCGTTCGAGGCGACGGACAAGCAGGTCGGCGCCGTCCGCGCGACGAAGATGCGCCTTGGCGCGCCCGATGCCAGCGGCCGCCGCGCGCCCGAACCCGATCCGGGCAGCGCCTTCCGCCTCGACGCCGATCTGGTGATCACCGCGCTCGGCTTCGATGCGGAGGATCTGCCGACGCTGTTCGGCGCGGCCGAGCTCGGCGTCACGCGCTGGGGCACCGTCCGCATCGATCACAAGAGCATGATGACCAGCCTCGACGGCGTCTTCGCCGCTGGCGACATCGTGCGTGGCGCTTCGCTCGTCGTCTGGGCGATCCGCGACGGCCGCGACGTCGCGGCGCACATGCACCGCTATCTGAAGGCCAGGGCGCTCGCGCCGTCCGCGCGCGAAAGGGCTGTCGCGTGAAGCCGCTTCTCCTCATCCTCGCGGCCTCGGTCGCCGCGCCGGCGCTGGCACAGGCCCCGGCCGCCGCCCCCGCTGCGGCGATGACGCTCCAGACCTCGATCGATCCCCAGCGCCTTGCCGCTGCGCGCGTCGTCGTGGACTCGATCTGGCCGCTCGGCACCTATGCCCGGATCATGCAGCGCTCGACGGGCGCGATGATGGACATGATGGCGGGCAACGCCTTCGGCCTCCCGCTCGACGAGGCGCGCAAGAAGGATCCCTATTTCGACGAACGGCTGAAGCTGACCATGGATACGCTGATGGGCGAGATGGCCAAGATCATGTCGCGCTTCGAGCCCGACATTCGCGAAGGCGTCGCCGAGGCCTATGCCGCGAAGTTCAACGTCGAGCAGCTCGGCGAGCTCAGCCGCTTCTTCGCGACGCCGACGGGCAAGGCCTATGCGAACGAATCGATGATGCTGATGACCGATCCCGCGATCATGAAGCGGATGCAGGCCTTCATCCCCGAGATGATGAAGGACATGCCGGCGATCATGGAGAAGGTGAAGGCGGCGACCGCCCACCTGCCCCCGCCTCCGGCCCGAACGACGACCTCGCCCGCGAAGAAGGGAGCGGAGCAATGATGGACCAGCGCGAACGCCTTGCCCGCGAGGGTATGTACCGGCCCGAATTTGAAAGCGACGCCTGCGGCGTCGGCCTCGTCGCCGCGACCGACGGCCGGCCCAGCCGCCGCGTCGTCGCCTCGGCGATCGATGCGCTGAAGGCGGTGTGGCATCGCGGCGCGGTCGATGCCGACGGCAAGACCGGCGACGGCGCCGGCATCCATGTCGATCTGCCCGCGCGCTTCTTCGACGATGCGATCGTCGATTCGGGTCACAAGCCGCTGCCCAATCGCCTCGCCGTCGGCATGATCTTCCTGCCGCGCACCGATCTGGGCGCGCAGGAAACCTGCCGGACGATCGTCGAGTCCGAAATCATCGAGGCGGGCTATACCATCTATGGCTGGCGGCAGGTGCCCGTCGACGTGTCGGTCATCGGCCCCAAGGCTCAGGCGACGCGCCCGGAGATCGAGCAGATCATGATCGCGGGGCCCCTGCCCGCCGATCAGGACGCGGGTGACTTCGAAAAGGACCTCTACCTCGTCCGCCGCCGGATCGAGAAGAAGGTGATCGCGGCGCAAATCAGCGGCTTCTACATCTGCTCGCTGTCGTGCCGCTCGATCATCTACAAGGGGCTGTTCCTCGCGGAATCGCTGTCGGTCTTCTATCCCGATCTGGTCGACGAGCGCTTCGAAAGCCGCGTCGCCATCTTCCACCAGCGTTATTCGACCAACACCTTCCCGCAATGGTGGCTGGCCCAGCCCTTCCGCACGCTGGCGCATAATGGCGAGATCAACACGATCCGCGGCAACAAGAACTGGATGAAGAGCCACGAGATCAAGATGGCCTCGATCGCCTTCGGCGAGCATAGCGAGGACATCAAGCCGGTGATCCCGGCCGGCGCTTCGGATACCGCAGCACTCGATGCCGCGTTCGAGGCGATCTGCCGCGCCGGTCGCGACGCGCCGACCGCCAAGCTGATGCTCGTCCCCGAAGCCTGGCAGAACGGCAACGACATGCCTGAATCGCATGCCGCCATGTATGCCTATCTCGCCTCGGTGATGGAGCCGTGGGACGGGCCGGCGGCGCTAGCGATGACCGACGGACGCTGGGCGGTCGCGGGCATGGACCGCAACGCGCTGCGCCCGCTGCGCTATACCGAAACTGCGGACAATCTGCTGATCGTCGGGTCGGAAACGGGCATGGTCGTCGTCCCCGAAAGCACCGTCGTCGCCAAGGGGCGGCTGGGGCCGGGGCAGATGATCGCGGTCGATCTCGACGAGGGCCGCCTCTACCACGATCTCGAGATCAAGGATCGCATCGCGGGCGAACAGCCCTATGCCGAGATGGGCGGCGGCTTCCTCTCGCTCGACGATCTCCCCGCGCATCCCGGCAAGGTCAGCGGCCGCTACGAGCGCGCCGATCTGATGCGCCGCCAGGTCGCGGCGGGCCAGACGCTCGAGGATATGGAGCTGATCCTCTCGCCGATGGTCGCCGATTCCAAAGAAGCGGTCGGATCGATGGGCGACGACACGCCCCTCGCCGTCATCTCGGAAAAGCCGCGCCTGATCAGCCAGTTCTTCCGCCAGAATTTCTCGCAGGTCACCAATCCGCCGATCGATTCCCTGCGCGAATCGAACGTGATGAGCCTCAAGACGCGCTTCGGCAATCTCGCCAACATCCTCGACACCGAGGGTCAGCGCTCGGACGTGCTGGTGCTCGAATCGCCGGTGCTCAGCTCGGCCGAATGGGATCGTCTGCGCGCCCATTTCGCCGGCCAGTCGGCGGTGATCGACTGCACCTTCCAGCGCCATCAGGGGCCCGATGCACTGCGCCACGCCATCGCGCATGTCCGTGCCGAGGCCGAAAAGGCGGTGCGCGAGGGGCGGACCGAATTGTTCCTGACCGACGAGACGGTGGGCGAGGATCGCGTCGCCATCCAGATGGTGCTCGCCGCCGCCGCCGTCCACACGCACCTCGTGCGGCGGGGCCTGCGCAGCTACGCCTCGATCAACGTCCGCTCGGCTGAATGCCTCGACACCCATTATTTCGCGGTGCTGATCGGCGTCGGCGCGACCACCGCCAACGCCTATCTGGCCGAAGCCGCGATCGCCGACCGGCAGGCGCGCGGCCTGTTCGGCGAGATGAGCCTCGACGATTGCCTCAAGCGCTATCGCAAGGCGGTCGACGACGGGCTGCTCAAGATCATGTCGAAGATGGGGATCGCGGTGATCTCCTCCTATCGTGGCGGCTATAATTTCGAGGCGGTGGGTCTCAGCCGCGCGCTGGTGAACGATCTCTTCCCCGGCATGCCCGCAAAGATCTCGGGCGAGGGCTATGCCTCGCTCACCGTCAACGCGGTGGAGCGGCACGAAGCGGCCTTCGATCCGGCGGTGGCGACGCTGCCGATCGGCGGCTTCTACCGCCAGCGCCACGGCGGTGAGCCGCACGCCTATTCGGCGCAGCTCATGCACCTGCTGCAGACCTCGGTCGCGACTGACAGCTACTCGACCTATCTGCAGTTCGCGCGCGGCGTCCGCGATCTGCCGCCCATCTATCTGCGCGATCTGCTCGAGTTCAACTACGCCAAGCAGCCGCTGCCGATCGATCAGGTCGAGGCGATCACCGAAATCCGCAAGCGCTTCGTCACCCCCGGCATGTCGCTGGGCGCCTTGAGCCCCGAGGCGCACGAGACGCTGGCGATCGCGATGAACCGCATCGGCGCCAAGGCGGTGTCGGGCGAAGGCGGCGAGGCCAGGGAGCGCTACACCCCCTATCAGAATGGCGACAACGCCAATTCGGTGATCAAGCAGATCGCGTCGGGCCGCTTCGGCGTCACCGCCGAATATCTCGGCGCCGCCGAGGAGCTTGAGATCAAGGTCGCGCAGGGCGCCAAGCCCGGCGAGGGCGGCCAGCTGCCCGGCTTCAAGGTCACCGAGTTCATCGCCAAGCTGCGCCACGCGACGCCGGGCGTCACGCTCATCTCGCCGCCGCCGCACCACGATATCTATTCGATCGAGGATCTGGCGCAGCTCATCTACGACCTGAAGCAGATCAATCCGCGCGCGCGCGTCTGCGTGAAGCTGGTCAGCTCGGCGGGCATCGGCACCGTCGCGGCGGGCGTCGCCAAGGCGCATGCGGACGTGATCCTTGTCTCGGGCCATGTCGGTGGCACCGGCGCGTCGCCGCAGACGAGCATCAAATATGCCGGCACGCCCTGGGAAATGGGGCTGACCGAGGCCAATCAGGTGCTGACGCTCAACGGGCTCCGCCACCGCGTGAAGCTGCGCACCGACGGCGGGCTCAAGACCGGGCGCGACATCGTCATCGCCGCGATCCTCGGCGCCGAGGAATTCGGCATCGGCACGCTCAGCCTCGTCGCCATGGGCTGCATCATGGTGCGCCAGTGCCACAGCAACACCTGCCCCGTCGGCGTCTGCGTGCAGGATGAGAAGCTGCGCGCCAAGTTCACCGGCACGCCGGAGAAGGTCATCAACCTGATGACCTTCATCGCAGAGGAAGTGCGCGAGATCCTCGCCCGCCTCGGCTTCCGCTCGCTGGACGAGATTGTCGGCCATACCGAGCTGCTGCGTCAGGTCAGCCGCGGCGCCGAGCATCTCGACGATCTCGACCTCAACCCGATCCTCGCCAAGGTCGATGCGCCCGAGGAGATGCGCCGCTTCAATATCGAGACCTTCCGCAACGAAGTGCCCGACAGCCTCGACGCGCAGATGCTCTCCGACGCGAAGGCGGTATTCGAGCGCGGCGAGAAGATGCAGCTCACCTACAATGTGCGGAACACCCACCGCGCGGTCGGCACGCGTTTCTCGGCGGAAGTGACGCGGCGCTTCGGCATGTCGATGCTCGCCGACAACCACGTCCTCGTCCGCCTGCGCGGCTCGGCCGGCCAGTCGCTCGGCGCCTTCATGGCAAAGGGCATCACGCTCGAGGTGTTCGGCGACGCCAACGACTATGTCGGCAAGGGGCTTTCGGGCGGGATCATCGCGGTGCGCCCGATGGTCAGCTCGCCGCTCGACAGCCACCGCAACACGATCGTCGGCAACACCGTCCTCTACGGCGCGACCTCGGGCAAGCTGTTTGCCGCCGGTCAGGCGGGCGAGCGCTTCGCGGTGCGCAATTCGGGCGCGACCGTGGTGGTCGAGGGCTGCGGCGCGAACGGCTGCGAATATATGACCGGGGGCACTGCGGTGATCCTCGGCCAGGTCGGGCAGAATTTCGGCGCGGGCATGACCGGCGGCATGGCCTTCGTGCTCGACGAGACCGGCGATTTCGAACGCCGCGCCAATCCCGACAGCATCATCTGGCAGCGTTTCGGCTCGGCCTGGTGGGAAGCGCGCGCCAAGGCGCTGATCGCCGAGCATGTCGTCGCGACCGACAGCAAATGGGCGAACAGCATCCTCGACGACTGGGATCGCTGGCGCGACCGTTTCTGGCAGGTTTGCCCGAAGGAGATGATCCACCGGCTCGATCAGCCGCTGAACGATGCGATCGAAGCCGTGGCGGCGGAGTGACGGCGCGGGCAGCGGACCACGTCCCGGTCATTGCGAGCATAGCGAAGCAATCCAGTCCGATGGCAAAGGCCGCGCCGGATTGCTTCGTCGGCTCCGCCTCCCCGCAATGACGGGAAGCGCCTGTCCGGTTGGCCAGTGGTCTTTGACCTGCTAGGCGAACCGGATGTGGCAACTCTATCAGTTCCCCCTCTGCCCCTTCTCGCGCAAGGTCCGTCTCCTCCTGGGGGAGAAGGGCGTCGGCTATGAGCTGGTGCGCGAATCGCCGTGGGAGCGGCGCGACGAGTTTCTCGATCTGAACCCCGCCGGGCGCACCCCGGTGATGGTGGAGGCCGAGAAAGGCACGGTGCTGATCGACAGCGTCGCGATCTGCGAGTATTTCGAGGAAACGGTGAACAAGGCGCCGATGATCAACGGCACCGCGATCAACCGCGCCGAGATCCGCCGCCTGACCGCGTGGTTCGACGAGCAATTCTACGCCGACGTGGTCGAGCCGCTGATGCACGAGCGGATGAAGAAGCGCCTCGTCGATCGCGCCAGCCCCGATGCCAATGTGCTGCGCCACGCGATGAAGCTGGCGGTCAACCACCTCGACTATACCGATTATCTGATCGACCACCGCAACTGGCTGGGCGGCGCGACGCTCAGCCTCGCCGATCTCGCCGCCGCCGCGCATATCTCGGTCGCCGACTATCTGGGCGGGATCGACTGGCGCGGGCACGAGCAGACGAAGCGCTGGTATTCGGGGCTCAAGTCGCGGCCCAGCTTTCGCCCGCTGCTTTCCGAGCGGATGGAAGTGATCACGCCACCCGCCCATTATGACAAGCCGGATTTCTGATCGCCGCGGCATCTTCCCCGCGCGTCGACAGGCTGCTACTGTATTATCAGTATAGGACAGTTCCCCGAATCCGATGCGCGACGACGAGCCCGATCTTCTGAATCCCGACCTGGGCGCGCCGCTGCCCGCCGGCGTGACGCCTTATGACGACGCGCCCGCCGCACCGCCGCCCTCGCGCTTCCGCATCTGGTGGCGGCGGATCAAATGGGCGTCGCTGATCCTCGGCGGCCTGTTCGCGCTGCTCGTCGGCTGGCTGCTGGTGACCGCGCCCCTGTCGCGCTCGCTGAAGCCCATCGCGCCGCCCAGCGTGGTGCTGCTTGCGGCCGACGGCACGCCGATCTCGCGGCGCGGGGCGATCATCGCCAAACCCGTCGAGGTCGCGAAACTCCCCAAATATGTCCCCGGCGCCTTTACCTCGATCGAGGACCGCCGCTTCTACAGCCACTGGGGCATCGACCCGATCGGCATCGCCCGCGCCACATGGCATAATATGCGCGCCGGCGGCCTGCGCGAGGGCGGCAGCACGATCACTCAGCAGCTTGCCAAGGTCGCCTTCACCAATGCCGATCGCACCGCCGGCCGCAAGCTGCGCGAGGCGCTGATCGCCTTCTGGCTCGAAGCGCGGCTGAGCAAGGACGAGATCCTGCAGCGCTATCTGTCGAACGTCTATTTCGGCGACAATGTCTATGGCCTGCGCGCCGCCGCGCAGCATTATTTCAACCGCGAGCCCGAGCGGCTGACCATCGCGCAGGCGGCGATGCTCGCCGGGCTGGTCAAGGCGCCGTCGCGCCTCGCCCCGACATCCAATCTCAAGGGCGCCCAGGCGCGGCAGAGGCTGGTCGTCGCCGCCATGCTCGATGCCGGGGTGATCACCGCGTCGCAGGCGCGCGCCGCCGGGCCCGCCACGCTCGACGTCCGCCCCGTCGCCGATGTGCCGAGCGGCACCTATTTCGCCGATTGGGTGCTGCCCGATGCGCGCGATCGCGCGGGCGACGTCTATGCCGAACAGAAGATCCAGACCACGCTCGAAGTGCCGCTGCAACGCGCCGCCGAACGCGCGGTGCGCCGCTCCGGCCTCGGCCGGGCGCAGGTGGCGATGGTCGCCATGCGCCCCGATGGCCGCGTCGTCGCGATGGTCGGCGGCAAGAGCTATGCCGCCAGCCCCTTCAACCGCGCGACGCAGGCTCGCCGCCAGCCCGGATCGACCTTCAAGCTGTTCGTCTATCTCGCCGCGCTCCGCGCCGGCATGACCCCGGATTCGACGATCGACGACGATCCGGTGACGATCGAGGGCTGGTCGCCCAAGAACAGCGACGGCCGCTATCTGGGCAAGATCACGCTGCGCCAGGCCTTTGCGCGGTCGAGCAACGTCGCTGCCGCGCGGCTGATCCAGCAGGTCGGAGTCAAGGAAGTCGTCCGCGCCGCGCGCGATCTCGGCATCACCACGCCGATCGGCAATGACGCGACGATCGCGCTCGGCACCTCGGGCGTGACGCTGCTCGAACTGACCTCGGCCTATGCCGCGGTCGCCGATGGCGCCTATCCGGTCAAGCCGCACGGCCTGCCCGAAAAGGAACGTGGCTGGTACGATTCGATCTTCAACCGCCAGAGCCATTTCGACGATCGCACGCACGAAATGCTGCTCGATCTCCTGTCCGCCTCGGTCAACAGCGGGACAAGCCATTCGGCGCGCCTCAACGTCCAGGCCTTCGGCAAGACCGGGACGACGCAGGACGGGCGCGACGCGATCTTCATCGGCTTCGCGGGCGGGCTCATCACCGGCGTCTGGGTCGGCAATGACGACAACAGCCCGCTGCCCGGCCTCCACGGCGGCGGCCTGCCCGCGCTGATCTGGCGCGATTTCATGACCAGCGCCGTCGCCGGCGCCGCGATCCCCGCCGCGCCCGAGGAAGATGACGAAGCTGACAATGTCAGCGATGAGGATCTGGACCTCGCCAACGCCGCGAGCTTCAGCATCGACACCGATCTCGGCTCGGTCCAGCTGAACGTCAGCCTCGGCCCCGACGGCCTCAACCTCTCGGCCCGCCCCGGCGAACGCCGCGGCCCGCCGCCGATGCCGCCCGAGCAGCACGCGCCGCTGCCCGAGGATAAGGAACGGGACGACGGCCCCCGCGACTAGGGGGTGCAGTTGCGGGCGGGAACGACCGAGATTGGACAGGAAGAAAGCGCTACCAACGATCCCTGAGATCATCTCGCAGATATTTGGCGCGCTCACGGTTCATGTCAGCGGCGCAAGCGATGACTGCTGCGCTATAACCTGTGCTTCCTGGGTTGCCCCCTGCTTCCCATAAGCAGTGCTCATCCCTGTAAGCGAGCCACGCGCGCTGAGCCTTGTCCAACTGATTGCGACGTTCGCGCGGAATATGCGCGCGAAGATTGGCCAGCGCATCGGCCAATGCTTGCTGTGATCCCGAGAGATCAGATGTGCAGGTCGCCATTTCGACCGATGAGGTGATGCCCGGCCGGAGACGGAGGCAGTCGTCTTCATCGCGCTCTTCGCCCCAAGCAGCGGAGCCGGATAGCGCAACGGCCAACGCAAGCAGAAAGACGAACTGATGCCTCATTCGGCAACTATGCTCATGACCGGCACCGGCCGCAACTCGGCCGAAAACTGGCGACCTTGCAAACATCCTTTCAAAAACCGGCGCCCCGCCACATGAGCGGGGCGCCGACACTTACGCTACGACATAAGCCCCATGGGACTTCTTCCGTCGCGCCGCTCCGCCGATCAGCGCGAAGCCGAAGATCAGCATCGCCCAGGTCGCCGGCTCGGGCACCGCATTGGGATCGCCCGGCGGGGTCGCGAAGGCCGAGAAGAGCGTTCCCGATGCCGAGGTGAAGCTGAGCCCGTCGGGCAGCGCCGCGAACTTGAACAGCCCGCTATTGCCGAAATCGCAGGTGATCTGGCGCTGGCGGCAGCCGAGGTCGAGGAACAACGAAAAGCCGAGCTGCGACACGCCGACGGGGATGATGATGTCGGTGCTGAACGCGCCGCTGGTAAAGCCCGTCGCCGCATCATAGTCGCCGGTGAAGCTGTAGTCCGCGGCGCTCATGAAGGTCGACAGCCCGACCGTCCCGGCCGCGCCATAAGTGCCTCCGCCCGCATCGATCAGCGCCTGCGCGCCACTCGCATAGCCGTTGGTCCCGCCGACGAGGTTGTTGCCCGAACCGGCGAACTTCAGCGTATAGTCGGGGGTTGTCAGCGCCATGTAGATCGAGGCGTAGGCGCCGCCCTGATTGGCGACCACGCCACTGAACACCCCGTCGAAAGTATAGCCGATGCTCAGCGTCAGCGCGCCGCCGCTGCTATTGTTGAAGGTCACGATATCGCTGATCTGCGAGGTCGCGAAGCTCTGCCCCCAATTGGCGTCCGGGTTGGTCGCATAGGCGTGGACCGATCCCGTCGACAGATTGGCATTGGCATAGGCGTAGGACAGCGAGTTTGACGTCGCGCTCGCCGTGTTGGTCCAGCCATTGTCGGCCCAGCCGGTGTAATTGGCGGTGGGCTCGGGACCGCTGACATAGGTCACGCTCTCATCGACGCGCCCGTTGACGATCGCCGCGGACGCGCCCGAAATCTGCCCCCAGTTGCCGACCGGCGTTCCGCTGACCGAGGTCGAGGCGCAGGAATGCGGATAGGTCTGCGCGTTGGCGCCGTTCGCCGAATAGGAACAGCTGTTATAGGCGGCGGGCGCAGTCTGCGCCTCCGCCGGCGCTTCCAGCGACAGGGCCGCGAGGCCCGCCGTCGTGATGGCTGCGAATGCTATGTAACGTCCCATGAAAAGCCCCTGCTCAATGAGTGATCCGTCGAGACCGCTCCCCGGTCTGCACAAGGGAGGGCGTGGGTCGTCGGAAAACGGGGCCACCAAAATCGCGCGGGGCAGATTTTTCGGCGCGCGGGGAATGGGGCGGCGCGCAACCACGATGCTGTCCTACAGCAGCAGGGCGATGCTATGCGCCGTGCGGACGAACAGCGCCCCGCTCTTTGACATCGCCGCCGCTTGAAAGTTGAGAGGACCGCTCCAGCCTCTCAACTTTGTCAACTTCCAGAAACCGGAATCGCGCTTTTCCGCCATTCTCTACAGCGACCATCGTCACGCTGCCCACCCCGTCATTGCGAGCGCAGCGAAGCAATCCAGACGATGCCCGGCGCGAAGACTGGATTGCCGCGCGTCGCTCGCAATGACGGAAATGACCGGCTCCGAACGCCTGCCTATTTGAGCGGCGCGACCCTCAGCGATGCGGTCGGCGCTTCCTTGGTCAGCGGCGTTGCGCGCCAGACGATCGTCTTGCGGCCATTCGTCGTCGTCGCACCGTCCTCGTTGTTCTGGCTGACGATCTCGGCATTGGTGTCTAGCGTGAAGATGCCGTCGAGCTTGCTCGCCGCGCCGTCGGTGCCCGGCATGTCATTGTCGTTGGCGAAGGCCGGTGCCTTCACGCGCACGATATCCTTGCCGCGCAGCTCGATCGCGATGAACGGGAAGACGATCTCGGCATCGGTGTTGAACGGATAGATGAAGCTGTGGTCGAGCGTGCCGCTGATCGCATAGTCGATCAGGAACTTGCCGTCGCCGAGATACTGGACCGATCGATAGCCCGATTCCTTGGCCAGCGCTGCGGCGATGGCGCGGTTCTTGGCTTCGGCCGCCGCCTTCTTCTCGGCTTTCTCGGCGGCGCTTTCCCCGCCCTCGTCGCCTTTCTGCTGCGCGGTCAGGATGAACGCGGCCTGCGTGCCGTCATCATCGTCCTGATCGTCGCCGCCCGATGCGGTCTTGCCCAGCGCCGCCGCCGCATCGCCGTCCTTGGCATAGACCTCGCCCTTGTAGGTGAAGGTGAAGCTGCGGTCGGCATTGACCGACAGCGTCGAGACGAACTTGCCGGGCGTCAGGAAGCAGCCGAGCAGCAGCAGGGGCGCCGCGATCGCGAAAGCCAGCCGAAGCGGCAGTCGGGCCATGCTCATTCCCCCGCTCAGCGGGTGGCGACTGCGTAAAGCGCGATCGCCGCCGCGTTGGACACGTTCAGGCTTTCTACCCGGTCGCTGATCGGAAGTCGCGCCAGTTCGTCGCAATGCGTGGCGGTGTTGTGCCTGATACCCTCGCCTTCGGCGCCCAGCACCAGCGCGATCCGCGCTTCGCCCATCACCTCGGCGAGCGTGCTTTCGGTCTCGCCCGCCAGCCCGATCCGCCAGAAGCCCGCCTCGGCGATCTCGTCGAGCGCGCGCGCAAGGTTCACGACCCGCGCCCAGGGCACGATTTCCAGCGCGCCCGATGCGGCGCGCGCGATCGTCCCTGATTCAGGCGGCGCGTGCCGGTCCTGCGTGACGATGCCCAGCGCGTCGAACGCCGCCGCCGAACGCAGGATCGCGCCGACATTGTGCGGATCGGTCACCTGATCGAGTATGATCAGCGGCCGGCGATCGTCGCGCCCCTGGTCGAGCAGCTCGCTCAGCCACATATCCTCGAGCGGATCGACCTCGATCACCAGCCCCTGATGCGGCGCATCGCTGGGCACCAGCCGGCCAAGATCGGCGACATCGGCATAAGTGACGGGAAGCGAGGAAGGCAGGTCGCCAATCTCCCCGCCAAGCTGCGCCATCGCCTCGCGCGTCGCCCACAGCTTGTGGACGCGGCGGTCGGGATTGGCGAGCGCCGCGACGACGGCGTGACGCCCCCAGAAACGGGGGCGGCCGCTGTGCGGCTTGGATGGTCTGTGGCCTTTGCGCATGGCGGCCTTAGACGCCGATGCCCGCTATGGCGCAAGATCAATCGTCATGCCTGCATGCGGGCCGTTGACAGCGCTCCCGCGCTTCGCCATTGAGCCGCCTCGCTTTGCAGCGGCCCGCTGGACAGGTGGCCGAGTGGTTAAAGGCAGCAGACTGTAAATCTGCCCGGGTTTCCCGTACGCTGGTTCGAATCCAGCCCTGTCCACCACCTTCATGAAGAGGCAGCGCCCGAACGGGTCGGGCGCTCCCCGGTCAGCCGATCAGAATCGCTCACCGACCATTTCCTCGCTCTTCGCCCACAGCGCCTTGGCGCGCTCCGGATCGACGGCATAGCTACGGACGCCCTGGCGCGCACCCTCGCTGATACCATCGGCCCCGCCGTCGGTAATCTCGGCGACATGGCAATCCTCGCAATAATGGCCGCCGACCGCGTCGGCATCGGCGACGACGCCGGCCCAGACCGAGGTCGCGGCGCCCTGCGGGATCGTCTTGAACTGGAATGCGGGGACGCCGGCGGGACGGTCGCGATTGAGCGATTCGATCAGCGCCTCGGTCGCGCCCGGCGCCATGTGACGGCTCAGCTCGGTCTGAATGCCGCCCGGATGCACGGCAGTCGCGCGGATGCCCTTGGCCTTGTGCCGCCGGTCGAACTCGACGGCGAACAGGATGTTCGCGGTCTTGGAGCGGCCATAGGCGACGAACTCGGCATAGGGCGTATGCTCGAAGCCCGGATCCTCGAGATCGACATCGGCGAAGCGGTGCCCCGACGAAGCGAGGTTCACCAGCCGCGATCCCGGCGCGAACAGCGACGCGATACGGTTGACGAACACGAAGTGGCCGAGATGATTGGTGCCGAACTGCGTCTCGAACCCGTCCGCCGTGTGCCCGAAGGGCGTGGCCATCACGCCGGCATTGGCGATGACGAGATCGAAGGGCTTGCCCGCCGCGACAAGCGAATCGGCGGCGGCGCGAACGCTGGCGAGCGAGGCAAGGTCGAGCTCGATCAGCTCAAGCCCGCCGCCATTGGCAGCCTGCGCGCGCACTTCGGCGGTGGCGCGTTCGGCCTTGGCGAGATCGCGCGCGGCGCCCACCACCTGCGCGCCGTGCGCCGCGAGCACACGCGCCGTCTCCACGCCCAGCCCGGCCGATACGCCGGTGACGAGGATGCGCTTGCCCGAAAGATCGACCCCGGCAAGCACTTCGTCAGTCGTCGAGGTAGCGCCGAAGCTGGTCTCGTTGTTAGTCGTCGTCATTTACGCCTCCTTGTAGCGGAGCGGAGATAGGGCGCGCTCGCGCGCTCCCGTCGCCCGATGCTGCCACAGTCTTGCCTGATCCTGCCAAAACCATGCCGCGCGGGGTTGCGGTCGCAGCGTCGAAAGCCGATCTGATGCTAATGCACGAACAGATGGACGAACTGTGCGCACTGGCGCTCAGACATGCGAGACCGGACTGGCAGCCCGCCTTCCCGCGCCTTGCCGTTTACGTCGACGACGCATGCGCCGGCCCGCACCAGAGCATGTATGAGCCGATGGTCTGCTTCGTGCTGCAAGGCCGCAAGCGCGTCACGATCGGCGAAACCATCATCGAATATGATTGCGCGACTTACATGATGGCGACGGTCGATGTGCCCGCGACCGGGCAGATCGTCAACGCCAGCCCCGACAAACCCTATATCTCGGTCGCGATCCGGCTCGATCCGTCAACGATCGCGGCGCTCCTCCTCGATGCCGATCTGGTACCCGGCGATGCCAACGGCCGCGGTTTCGCTGTCAATCCAATCAACCGCGACCTGCTCGATCCGGTGCATCGCCTGCTCCGCCTGCTCGACACCCCCGCCGATGCGGGGGTGATGGCGCCGATGATCGAACGCGAGATCATCTATCGCCTGCTGCAGGGGCCGCAGGGGGCGATGCTGCGCCAGATCGCGCGCTCGGACAGCCGCCTGTCGCAGATCAGGCGCGCGACCGACTGGATACGCCGCAACTATGCCGCGCCGCTGCGCATCGATCATCTCGCCTCGCTGGCAGGCATGAGCAGCTCGTCCTTCCACCGCCACTTCAAGGCGGTGACCGCGATGAGCCCGCTGCAATATCACAAGCAAATCCGCCTGCAGGAAGCGCGCCGGCGCCTGCTTGCCGAGCAATGCGAGGCGGCGCGCGTCGGCTTCGCGGTCGGCTACGAAAGCGCCTCGCAGTTCAGCCGCGAATATGCGCGGCTGTTCGGCCTGCCTCCCGCACGCGACGCCGCGCGCCTGCGGCCGGGCAATATGCTGGAAGACGCATAGGGTTGGGTCGAACGGCGCCGGCCCGCTCCCCCACCCGGCCCAAACCTTACCAGAGCACGCCCTTTTCGGACGCGAGCGGCGCAGGCGCCTCATCGCCGATCGCTTGCAGCAGATCGATCTCGATCGTGCGGCACATGGCCGATAGCGGCACGTCGTGGACATTGTTGGCGAAGGGATCGACCAGGTCGTCGCCGATCTGCAGCGCGGCGAGGAACATCAGACCCGCCACGGTCGACCCCACCGGCGTCGCGAAGCCCAGCGTGTCGACGAGCGCGAAGGGCAGGAGCATGCACAAAAGCCGCGCGAAGAAGGCGGGCAGGAAACGATATTGCATCGGCAGCGGCGTATTCTTCAGCCGCTCCATCCCACCCTGCGCATTGGCGATGTCGATCAGCACGCGCTCGAACTGCGACTGGAGAATGGTGTCGATCCGCCCTTCGGTCCGCGCTCGCGCGATCCGCGCGCCGATATCGTCGAGCAGCGCGTTGGCCGAGTTCTTCCGCGCCATCACCGCCGCCATCTCGGCCGCCGGCAACAGGCGCGCGAGATCGGCATCGGGCGCTTCGCGGCGCAGGCTGTGGCGCAACGTATGGACATAGGCGATCTGGCGGATGGTGATATCGCGCGCCGCCTGCCGGTCCTGCGGCAGATAGTTGACCGCGATGCGCGCCAGATTGCGCGAGGCGTTGATCATCGCCCCCCACAGCACGCGCCCTTCCCACCAGCGCTGATAGGCCGAATTGCTGCGAAAACCGAGGAACAGCGCGACAGCGGTGCCGAACAGCGTGATCGGCAAATCAGGCGCGTCGAAAGGCGACAGGAAGAAATAGAAGGCCGTCACTGCGCAGTCCCACAGAAACAGCACGGCCAGCGGCTTCCAAACCTCCAGCACGATGATCCGCACGCGCGGCGCTGAATCGACGATCATGCCCTGCCATCCCCTCCGCGCGCGCTCCCCGAAACGCGCATCGCGATCAGCCCGCCTCGACCCGCACCCAGCCCCGTCCCTGATGCGTAGGCGCGATTTTCCCGTCGTGGATCAGCTCGGCCAGTATCTCGGCCGATTCGACCAGACGCGGGCCGGGGCGGTTGAAGAAATGATGCCCATCGGCGGCATAGACACGCCCTTCGCGCACCGCACGCAGATCGCGCCATCCCGGGCGCCCGGTCAGCGGCGGCAGGTCGGCGATCGTCTGGGGAATCTGGAAACCGCACGGCATCAGCACGATCACGTCGGGATCGGCCGTGACGAGCGCCTCGAAATCGACCCAGGGCGAATGTTCGCCCGGCGTCGCCAGCAAGCTCTCGCCACCGGCGATCCCGATCAGCTCGGGAATCCAGTTGCCCGCGCCCATCAGCGGCTCGATCCATTCGATCGCCGCGACGCGCGGACGCCCGAACCCGGAGACGCGCCGGCTGAGATCGTCGAGCCGCGCCTTGAGCCCCGCGATCACCGGTTCGGGATCGATGGCCAGCGCAGCGCCCACGCTGCGGAAATCGCCCCACACGTCGTCGAGATCGTCGGGCGCGAGCGAGACGAGCGCCGGAGCATCGCCCACCCAGCTGTTGAGCGCGTCGCTGAGATCGTCGGGCGTCACCGCGCAGATCGCGCACTGCGTCTGCGTCAGGATCACGTCGGGCCTGAGATCCTTGAGCAGCGCGGCATGCACTTCATAGACCGACAGCCCCTGCTGCACGATTTCCTGCACGCGCCGGTCGATCGCGCCCGAGGACAGCCCCTTCTCCAGCTTCGTCGCGGTGCAGACGGGCAGGTCGCTCACCGCCGGCGGAAAGTCGCACTCGTGCGACCGGCCGACAAGATTCTGCTCGAAGCCCAAGGCCACCGCCACCTCGGTGGCGCTCGGCAGCAACGATACGATGCGCGGCCCCGTCACGCCCGCACCGCAGTCAGCAGATAGTTGAGCTTCCTGTCGTCGCCGAGCGCGAAGCCCTTGGTCGGCGAGAAGCCAAGCCCGGTCACGTCGACGACCTTCATCCCCGCCGCCTCGACCAGCGCGGTCAGCTCCTCGGGGGTCAGGAAGCGGTCCCAGTCATGCGTGCCCTTGGGGATCTGCCCCAGCCCTTCGGCAAGCGTGATCATCGCCAGCCGCGACAGCGCGGTGCGATTGGGAGTGGAAAGGATCATCAGCCCGTCCTCGGCCACCGCGCCCGCCAGCGCCGCGATGAAGGCGGCGGGATCGCTGACATGCTCGACGACTTCCATCGAGACGACGAGGTCGAAGCGACCGTCGCCAAGCTGGTCGACGCTACCCGCGCGATAGTCGATCGCCAGCCCCTGTCCCGCCGCATGCGCCTTCGCCGCCGCGATGCTTTCGGGTGCGGGATCGATCCCGGTCACCACCGCGCCCAGCCGGCTGAGCGGCTCGCACAGCAGCCCGGCGCCGCAACCGACGTCGACCGCGCGCCGCCCGGTCAGCGGCCGGCGCTGATGCGCGTCCAGTTCCCAATGCCGGTCGATCGCCGCGCGTATGTAGCCGAGGCGCACCGGATTCAGCTTGTGGAGCATGGCGGAGGAACCGCGCGGGTTCCACCAATCCTCCGCGAGAGCCCCGAAATGCGCGGCTTCGCGCGGATCGACCGTGGTTGCTGGCGTGCTTGCGTTCATGATTCGCGATCCCTATCAGGGCCGCGCCCGGATGGCACGGGCTTCCGGGGATCGGCAAGGAATAGCGGTACGACCATGGCGCTTATCGTGATGAAGTTCGGCGGCACCTCGATGGCGGGGACCGAGCGTATTCGGAACGTGGCGCGTCGCGTGAAACGCGAGGTCGAGGCCGGCAATCAGGTCGCCGTCGTCGTCTCCGCAATGGCGGGCGAGACCGACCGGCTCGTCAATTTCTGCCGCGAAGCCTCGTCGCTCTACGATCCGCGAGAATATGACGTCGTCGTCGCCTCGGGCGAACAGGTGACGAGCGGCCTGCTCGCGATCGCGCTTCAGGCGCTGGGCGTGAAGGCGCGCAGCTGGCTGGGCTGGCAGCTTCCCATTCGCACCACCGATGCCCATGCCTCGGCGCGCATCATCGATATCGATACCGAAGCGCTGCGCGCGGCGATGGCCGAAGGCGAAGTCGCGGTCATCCCCGGCTTCCAGGGCCTCGGCTCCGACGATCGCGTCTCGACGCTGGGTCGCGGCGGATCGGATACCTCGGCGGTCGCGGTCGCCGCCGCGCTCAAGGCCGATCGCTGCGACATCTATACCGACGTCGACGGCGTTTACACCACCGACCCGCGCATCGTGCCCCGCGCGCGCAAGCTCAAGAAAGTCACCTACGAAGAAATGCTCGAACTGGCGAGCGTTGGGGCCAAGGTGCTCCAGACCCGCTCGGTCGGGCTGGCGATGAAGGAAGGCGTGCGCGTTCAGGTGCTCTCCTCCTTCGACGAACCCACCGACAACCCCATTCCCGGAACAATGATCGTCAGCGACGACGAGATCGAGGACAGCGACATGGAAAGCCATCTGATCACCGGCATCGCCCACGACAAGAATGAGGCGAAGATCACGCTGACGGCGGTTCCCGACCGTCCGGGCGCGGTGGCGTCGATCTTCAATCCGCTCGCCGAAGCGAACATCAACGTCGACATGATCGTGCAGAATATCGCGCATTCGACGGGTTCGACTGACGTGACCTTCACCGTGCCCAGCTCGGAGCTCGCCCGCACGCTCGACGTGCTCGACAAGGCGAAGGACGCCATCGGCTATGAGCAGGTCGTGCACGATACCAAGGTGTCGAAGATTTCGATCGTCGGCGTCGGCATGCGCAGCCACGCCGGCGTCGCCGCGACCATGTTCCGCACGCTCGGCGATCGCGGCATCAACATCCAGGCGATCACCACCTCGGAGATCAAGGTCTCGGTGCTGATCGAGGAGGATTATACCGAACTGGCGGTGCGCGTGCTGCACACCGCCTATGGCCTCGATGCGGAGGAGGACGCGGCTTGAGCGTCGCCTATCCCGCCACTGCCCGCCTGATGGCGCGCGGCGCGGCCTTCCTCGGTTGCGATTTCGCGATCCTCGGCGGCGCGATGTCCTGGGTTTCCGAGCGCCACCTGGTCGCCGCCATCTCCAACGCCGGCGGCTTCGGCGTGATCGCCTGCGGCGCGATGACGCCCGAACTGCTCGATGCCGAGATTGCCGGTGCCAAGACGCTGACCGCGAAGCCCTTCGGCGTGAACCTCATTACCATGCATCCACAGCTGATCGATCTGATCGCGGTGTGCGGCAAACATGGCGTCGGCCATGTCGTACTGGCAGGCGGCCTGCCCCCGGCGGGCAGCCTCGATGCGATCAAGGCGACCGGCGCGAAGGTGATCTGCTTCGCCCCCGCGCTCCCGCTGGCGAAGAAGCTGATCCGCTCGGGTGTCGACGCGCTCGTCATCGAGGGGATGGAGGCCGGCGGCCATATCGGCCCGGTCTCGACGAGCGTGCTCGCGCAGGAAATCCTGCCCGAGATCGCCGATCAGGTGCCGGTCTTCGTCGCCGGCGGCATCGGGCGCGGGGAAGCCATCGCCGGCTATCTCGAAATGGGCGCGGCGGGCGTCCAGCTCGGCACGCGCTTCGTCTGCGCGACCGAGAGCATCGCGCATCCTGCGTTCAAGAAAGCCTTCATCCGCGCCTCCGCGCGCGAGGCGATCGCCAGCGTGCAGATCGACCCGCGCCTGCCCGTCATCCCGGTCCGCGCGCTCAAGAATGCATCGACCGAGCTGTTCACCGCCAAGCAGCGCGAAGTCGCGCAGGCGCTCGACGAGGGCAAGGTCGAGATGGCCGAGGCCCAGCTCCAGATCGAGCATTATTGGGCGGGCGCGCTGCGCCGCGCGGTGATCGACGGCGATGTCGAGAATGGATCGGTGATGGCCGGACAGTCGGTCGGCATGGTCAAGGCCGAAGAGCCGGTCGCGGCGATCATCGCCGGATTGATGGAACAGGCCGAATCGGCGCTCGACGCGCGCGCCTGAGAGCTATTTTGAACTAAAATGGATGTTTCTGGCGCAACCGAAGCAACCCCTTTGATACCAAGGGGATAGATTTCACTGTCGGATTACTTTCCATTAACCATGTCCCGTTTTGGTTCGTTAACCATCCGAAATAAGGGATTTGCGGGCCGACGCGGAAATGGCAGAGTGCTTGCACAGGCTGAGAACAGAATGCGGGGTCGCATCGCATCGTTTTCTTTGTTGGGGGTAGGCATGACTCGTTCCATTCTTCTGTCCGCGCTTGTCGCTGGTGCCGCGCTGGCTGCCGCCACGCCGGCTTCGGCCGCGACGATCTCGTTCACCGGCGGCAACAGCTCGACCGACGGCACCGACGGCAACGTCCGCGTCTTCTCGGCCAGCGGCATCAATCTCCAGGCGACCGCGTGGAGCTATAATTCGAGCAATACGCTCGTTAAGTCCTTTCTGGGCTATTACAGCAGCGGGCTTGGCGTGACCAACCCGTCCGAAGGCAACGGCGCCAGCAACAACTCGCACACCATCGACAATGTCAGCCAGAAGGACTTCGTCCTCCTCGTGTTCGACAAGGCCGTGAACATCAGCTCTGCGGTGCTCACGCCCTACGACGTGGCAAGCGGCCCGAACGATAACGACGCGACGGTCAGCTACGCGACCGCCAACCTCTTCGCGTCGCCGGCTCCGGCCACCACCGCAATCTCGACCGCCAACCCGGTCTTCGCGACGCTGCTGGCCAATGACTGGGTCGTCTCGGGCAACACCAGCCCGAACTACAGCACGGCGCTCAACTCGGCGGGCAAGTTCGGCAATGTCTGGCTGATCGGCGCTTCGTTCGCCAACCCCGATCGCAATTCGGACGGCTTCAAGCTCAGCTCGATCACCTTCACCGCCGCGCCGCCTCCGGGCGTGCCGGAACCGGCGACCTGGGCAATGCTGATCTCGGGCTTCGGCCTCGCGGGCGTGGCCATGCGCCGCCGCCAGAGCGTCGCCTTCGCCGCCTGATCGCGAAGCAAGTAATGGAATGAGGGGCGTCCGTAGGGACGCCCCTTTTTTCATGCCCGGGATGCCGGGCCAGCCCGGCAAACGCAACTTTAGCACAGCAAACCAGAATGGTGCATCTGCCCGGGCGTAGGGGGCAGACTGGCGGCCCCGTCTCTGTTAGCAGCATCTTATGCCTGTCAGCGCCGCATCCGCCGCCCGCGAGATTCTCACCCGCCTTCACGACGTGATGGCGGCGCGGACCAATCCGCAGGCGAAGCTGGCGCAGGTCGTCAACATCATCGGCGAAGCACTCGATAGCGAGGTCTGCTCGATCTACCTGCTGCGCGACGGCGTGCTCGAACTATTCGCGACGCGAGGGCTGAAGCAGGAGGCGGTCCACGTCACCAAGCTCGCGCTCGGCGAGGGCCTCGTCGGATCGATCGCCGAGAATGTCGAGACGCTCAACCTCGACGAAGCCGCCGCGCACCCCGATTTCGCCTACAAGCCCGAGACGGGCGAGGAGCTGTTCCACAGCTTCGCCGGCGTGCCGATCGTCCGGCGCGAGGAAGCGGTAGGCGTGCTTTGCGTCCAGCACAGCGATCCGCGCCGCTATGACGAGGTCGAGATCGAAGCGCTCCAGACCGTCGCCATGGTGCTGTCGGAGATGATCGCCAATGCCGGGCTGGTCGACGAGCAGCGCGCGGTCCGCGGCCAGGTCAACAATACCCAGATGGTCCGGCTTGCGGGCCAGAAGCTGGTCGAGGGCATGGCGCGCGGCAAGGCCGTCTATCACCAGCCGCGCGTGCATATCGAACATGTCGTCGCCGAGGATATCGAGGCGGAGCGCCACCGCGTCTATTCGGCGTTCGACAAGATGCGCGAAGGCATCGACCGCATGGCGAGCCAGGCCGAATTCGGCGTCGGCGGCGAGCATGAGGAAGTGCTCGAGACCTACAAGATGTTCGCCTATGACGAAGGCTGGAGCCGGCGGATCAACGAGGCGATCGACAGCGGGCTGACCGCCGAGGCGGCGATCGAGCGCGTCCAGCAGCGCACCCGGATGCGGATGCGCCAGATCGACGATCCGCTGCTCGCCGACCGGATGCACGATCTGGAGGATCTCTCCAACCGCCTGCTCCGCATCGTCTCGGGTCAGCTCGGCACTGCTGCGCAGATGGGGCTCAGGCAGGATACGATCCTCATCGCGCGCAACCTCGGCCCCGCCGAACTGCTCGAATATGACCGGCGGCGGCTGAAAGGCGTGATCCTCGAGGAAGGATCGCTGACCGCGCACGTCACCATCGTCGCGCGCGCCATGGGCCTGCCCGTGCTTGGCCGCGTCAAGGATGTCCGCCGGATGATCGGCGAGGGCGATACGCTGCTCCTCGATGGCAGCGAAGGCGTCGCCTATGTCCGCCCGACCCCGACGGTCGAGGAAAGTTTCGAGAACAAGCTCGCCCTTGGCCAGAAGCGCCGCGCTGCCTTCGCCGCGCTGCGCAGCGAGCCGCCCGTCACGCGCGACGGCAAGCGCATCACGCTGATGGTCAACGCCGGGCTCCGCGACGACGTCGCCGCGCTCGACCTGACCGGGGCCGACGGCATCGGTCTGTTCCGCACCGAATTCCAGTTCCTCGTCTCGGCGACCATGCCGCAGCGCGAGCGCCAGCAACGCCTGTACCGCGAAGTGCTGGAGGCGGCGGGCGATCGCCCCGTCGTGTTCCGCACCGTCGATATCGGCGGCGACAAGGCGCTCCCCTATATGCGCGTCGACCATGAAGGGCAGGAGGAGAATCCCGCCATGGGCTGGCGCGCGATCCGCGTCGCGCTCGAACGCGAAGGGCTGATGAAAGCGCAGGCGCGCGCGCTGATCGAGGCGGCGGCGGGCAGGACGCTCAACGTCATGTTCCCGATGGTTTCCGAACCCTGGGAGTTTGACGAGGCGCAGCAGCTGTTCGAGGCGCAGCGCAAATGGCTCGCCGCGCGCAATCGCATGCTGCCGGCGCAGATACGCTATGGATCGATGCTCGAAGTGCCGGCGCTGGCCGAGACGCTCGATCTGCTGCTGCCCAGGCTCGATTTCCTGTCGATCGGCACCAATGATCTGACCCAGTTTCTGTTCGCCGCCGATCGCGCCCATCCCAAGCTCGCCGATCGTTATGACTGGCTGTCGCCTGCGATCCTGCGCTTCCTGCGCCGGGTCTCGCGCCAGTCGGCGGCGGCGCAAGTGCCGACCACTGTCTGCGGCGAGATGGGCGGGCGCAGCCTCGAGGCGATGGCTTTGCTCGGCATCGGGATCGATCGCCTGTCGATCACCCCGGCGGCGGTCGGCCCGATCAAGGCGATGATCCGCTCGCTCGATCTCGCGCCGTTGCGCGAGAAGATCGATTTGTGGCTCGATCATCCGCCCGCCGACATGCGCGCCGCGATGACCGAATGGGCCAGCGCCAACGGCGTCGAAATCGCCTGATCGCGGAATCAAGGATTTCCGACAGGCTTCTCGGTTGACTTTGCAGCTTCGCTCGCGTGTCATGGGCACATTGGGCGCAGCGCACTCCCCGGGAGAGGGACATGGCCGAGATTTCGGAACAAGAAGCCGGCCCGTCTGCGGGTTCGGTGGGGGTAAGACTTAAGGCAGGGCGGGAAGCGGCCGGGCTCGATCTGGCCGATGTCGCCGCGCGCACGCGGATTGCACAGCGTCATCTCGATTCGATCGAGCAGGATCGGTTCGATGCGCTGCCCTCGCCGACCTATGGCATCGGTTTCGCGCGCGCCTATGCCCGCGCGGTCGGGCTGGATGAAGTCGCAGTGGCTGCGCAGGTGCGCCAGCAGATCAGCGAACAGGGGCATGAGCGCTCCGAATATGTCGCGTTCGAGCCCGCCGATCCGGCGCGGGTGCCGCCCCGCATCTTCGCCTGGACGGCGGCGATCGTCGCGCTGCTGGTGGTCGCAGGCTATGCGGTGTGGCGGACCAACTGGCTGAACGGCCCTGCGCCGACCATCACCACCACGGTCGAGGCGCCGGCTGAAGAAGCCGCAAAGCCCGCCCCCGCTGCGACGCCTGCTCCTGCACCGCCGGCGACCGGCCCGGTCGTGCTGACCGCGACCGACACCGTCTGGCTGCGCATCACCGATGCGACGGGCAAGCGCCTGTTCGAAAAGGAAATGCAGCCCGGCGAACGCTACGAGCTTCCCGCCGACGCCAACGCGCCGGTGATCCGCACTGGCCGGCCGCAGGCGGTAGCGATCACCGTCGGCGGCGTCGCCGTGCCGCCGCTGGGCACGCCAGACCAGACGATCGACAAGGTCGGGATCAGCGCCGCCGCGCTCGCCGCGCGTCCGCCGGCTGCGACGCCCACGGCCACCGCACCGGCCGCTCCATCGCCCGCGCCCGTCGGTTCGCCGACGCCCTGATCGCCGCGCTTTCGCCGCGCCCCGCCGACGAAAGCGCGACAGGTCTTCGACAAACGCCCTTCGCGCGGGCTATGCAGCCCTATTCCTCCGACGACATCCGGACCTGTAAATGCGCAAAAGCCTCACCGCCCTCCTTCTCGCCTCGTCCGTCCTCGCGCTTCCCGCGGCGGCGCAGACCGACACGCTGACCCCGCGCGTCAACAAGCTGGAGAAGGAGATGCGCGCCGTTCAGAGGAAGGTCTTCCCCGACGGCGGCACCATTCTGGAGCCCGAAATCGCGCCGCAGACCGCCGCGCCCGATTCGCCCGGCATGCCCGCCACCTCGCCGCTCGCCGATCTCACCGCGCGCGTCTCCTCGCTCGAATCGCAGCTCGCGACGGTCACCGGGCAGAATGAGGAGAATAGCTATAAGCTGCGCCAGCTCGACGCGCAGCTGAAGAAGCTGACCGCCGATTATGATGCCCGGCTGAAAGCGCTCGAGGGCGCCGCTGCCCCGGCACCCGGCGGCGGTCCGGGCACCGGCGCGCCCACTACCGGCCCTGCACCTGCCGCCGGCGCCGGCGTGACCCCGCCGCCCGCGCGCCCGACCAGCCCCGTCGCCACCCCGCCCAGGACCCCGGCGCGCAATGCGGCGGTCGAGGCGATCGAGCGTCCCGCGACGGGCGATCCGGCAGAGGACGGTTATGTCTATGGCTACCGGCTCTGGCAGGCGAAGCTCTATCCCGAGGCCGAGACGGCGTTCAAAACCGTCGTCGCCAAATATCCCGACAGCAAACGCGCCAGCTATGCGCAGAACCTGCTCGGCCGCGCCTATCTCGACGAAGGCAAGCCCGCGCTCGCCTCGGTCGCCTTCTACGACAATTATCAGAAGATGCCGCGCGGCGAGCGCGCATCCGAAAGCCTCTACTGGCTCGGCGTGTCGCTGACCCGGCTCAAGAAGCCGGCCGACGCCTGCAAGGTCTATGAGGAGTTTAGCGAGGTCTATGGCGCGACCGCGCCGGCATCGCTCAAGGCTCAGGTGGCCGAAGGGCGCAAGGCCGCCAAATGCCCGTGACGCCGGCCTCCCCCGGGGTGGGGGAGGAGCAATCGTCGCGCTTCGCCGCCGAGCTCATCCGGCTGGGTATTGCCCCCGTCGATCGGCTCGCGGTCGCCGTCTCTGGCGGGCCGGACAGCCTCGCGCTTCTTCTCCTCGCACGCGCCGCGCATCCGGGACCGCTGATCGCCGCGACGATCGATCACGGTCTCCGCCCCGAAGCCGCCGCCGAGGCAGCCGGCGTCGCCGCCATCTGCGCCGGGCTCGGCGTCGAGCACCATATCCTGCCCGTCTCGGTCGCCGAATCCGGCGAAGGGATGCAGGCCGCCGCGCGCGATGCCCGCTATGCCGCGCTCGCCGACTGGTGTGCCGCGCACGGCATCGGGCGCCTCGCCACTGCGCACCATGCCGACGATCAGGCCGAGACACTGCTGATGCGCCTCAACCGGGGCGCCGGGCTTGCCGGGCTGGCGGGTGTCCGCGCCGCGCGCTGGCTGCGCCCCGGTCTGCGCCTCGTCCGCCCGCTGCTTGGCTGGCGCAAGGCCGAGCTGGTCGCGATCGTCGCCGAGGCGGGCCTCCCGCCCGTCGACGATCCCGCGAATCGCGACGCCCGGCACGATCGCACCGCGATCCGCGCGCTGCTCGCCGCGAATCCCCTGCTCGATCCGCTGCGCATCGCCGCATCGGCGGCTCATCTCGCCGATTCGGAAGCCGCGCTCGACTGGGTGACGCGCCGCGTGATCGAAGGCCGGATCGAACAGCAGGCCGGCGGCATGGCGCTGGATCATGCCGGCCTCCCGCGCGAGATCCGTCGTCGCGCAGTTGCGCAAATTCTTTCTGATTTCAGTGTGATAACGGATGGTCCGGCGCTCGCCACGCTGCTCGCCCGCCTCGAATCCGGGCAAGCAGCGACGCTCGGCGGGGTCAAGGCCACGCCCGGCGAGCGCTGGACCTTTGCCCCCGCCCCCCCGCGCCGGGGCGATCATTAACCCCCGGCCATTGTCCATTAACCGCCGCGCGCCTACATTCGTGGCGACAGAGCGAGAGCGAGAATGAACGACAACAAGGATTCGGACGGCAACCCCTGGATGAAGAGCCTGCTGATCTGGCTCGGCGTCGTGGTGGCGCTCATCCTCTTCGTGTCGATGTTCGACAGCCGCGCGCGGACCACCGCTGCCGACGGCATCCCCTATTCCGAATTCGTCCAGCGCGTCGACGAGGGTTCGGTGAAGGAAGTCGCCATCTCGCCCGACATGATCACGGGCAAGCTGACCAACGATTCCACCTTCCGCACGATGGCGCCCAACGATCCCCAGTTGATCGACCGCCTCATCGCCAAGAATGTGAAATTCTCGGCGCAGCCCAAGGACGAACCGGCCTTCTGGCAGATCCTGCTCTACCAGTCGCTGCCTTTCATCCTGATCCTCGGCATCGCCTTCTTCGTGCTGCGCCAGATGCAGAAAGGCACGGGCAGCGGCGCGATGGGTTTCGGCAAGTCCAAGGCCAAGATGCTCACGGAGAAGCACGGTCGCGTCACCTTCGACGACGTCGCCGGCATCGACGAATCGCGTGAGGAGCTTCAGGAGATCGTCGACTTCCTGAAGGATCCGAGCAAGTTCGCACGCCTCGGCGGCAAGATCCCGAAGGGCGCGCTGCTCGTCGGCAGCCCCGGCACCGGCAAGACGCTGCTCGCCCGCGCCGTCGCTGGTGAGGCGAATGTGCCTTTCTTCACAATTTCGGGTTCGGACTTCGTCGAGATGTTCGTCGGCGTCGGCGCGTCCCGCGTGCGCGACATGTTCGAGCAGGCGAAGAAGAACGCGCCGTGCATCGTCTTCATCGACGAAATCGACGCCGTCGGCCGCCATCGCGGCGCCGGGCTCGGCAACGGCAATGACGAGCGCGAACAGACGCTCAACCAGCTCCTCGTCGAGATGGACGGCTTCGAGGCCAACGAGGGCATCATCATCATCGCCGCGACCAACCGGCCCGACGTGCTCGATCCGGCGCTGCTGCGTCCGGGCCGCTTCGACCGCCAGATCGTCGTGCCGCGCCCCGATATCGAGGGCCGCGAGAAGATCCTCGAAGTCCATATGAAGAAGGTTCCGCTGGCCCCCGACGTCGATTCGCGCACCATCGCGCGCGGCACGCCGGGCTTCTCGGGCGCCGATCTCGCCAACCTCGTCAACGAGGCTGCGCTGACCGCCGCGCGCAAGGGCAAGCGTCTCGTCGCGATGCTCGAGTTCGAGGAAGCCAAGGACAAGGTGCTGATGGGCGCCGAACGCCGCTCGATGGTGATGACCGAAGACGAGAAGAAGGCCACTGCCTATCATGAGAGCGGCCACGCCCTCGTCTCGCTCCACGTCCCCGGTTGCGACCCGCTCCACAAGGTGACGATCATCCCGCGCGGCCGTGCGCTGGGCGTGACCTGGAACCTGCCGGAGCGCGACCGCTTCTCGATGTCGATGAAGCAGATGAAGGCGCGCCTCGCGCTCTGCTTCGGCGGCCGCATCGCCGAGCAGATCATCTACGGCAAGGACGAGCTCAACACCGGCGCCTCCAACGACATCCAGCAGGCCACCGACATGGCCCGTTCGATGGTCATGGAATATGGCATGAGCGAGAAGCTCGGCTGGCTGCGCTACCGCGACAATCAGGACGAGATTTTCCTCGGCCATTCGGTCGCGCGCTCGCAGAATGTGTCGGAGGAAACGGCCCGCCTGATCGATCAGGAAGTCCGCGCGCTGATCGAGGAAGCCGAGGCGACCGCGCGCAAGGTGCTGACCGACAATCTGCACGAGCTTCACCGCCTGACCGAAGCGCTGCTCGAATATGAGACGCTGACCGGCGACGAAGCCAAGCGCGCGATCGCCGGCGAGGATATCGGCCGCAATGAGGGCGATCGCAATCGCCCGGCGCCGATCGTCAGCGGCGGCAGCTCGATCCCCAAGACGCGCCGTCCCAAGGGCGGTCTCGGCGGTCCGGCTCCGCAGGGAGCCTGACCGGCCCGCCGCCCCGGCGCGCGTGAACATCTGGTGCGACGAGAGCGGCGGCCTGTCCGCCGGTGCGATGACCTTCGCTGCGGTGGCGATCGCCCCCGATGCAGCCGAGGCGCTGGTCACGCGCTTCAAGGCAGTCACCGGGCTTTCGGGTGAGCTGAAAGGCAGCCGCATTTCGCTCGTCGAGCGCGCGCTCGTCCTCGAGATGCTCGATCGCTATGGCGGCCGCGCCGTCGTTACCGAGGCCAGGCGGCCGGCGCTTCCCGACGGCATCATCGACCTCCAGCTCTACGTCGCGCTGCTCGAACAGACGGTCAGCACGCTGCTTCCCGAAAGCGGCGGCTGCGCGCAGGTGGTGATCGACGACGGCCGCTACGACCAGACGCGCATGGCCGGCGTGCGCGCGGATATCGCCGCGCTGCTCGGCCCGTGCGGCACGGCGGCGACGGCGGACAGCAAGCGCTCCCCCGGCGTCCAGATCGCCGACGTGATCGCCAACTGCGCCTTCAATCTCGCGGTCGGTTCGGTGCGCGCACGCCGGATCGACACGATCCTCGCCCCCTTCTTGAAGGAAGGCCGCATCCGCATCGCGCCGCTGAAGCCGGACGCGCTGCAGCGTTAGCAGCCGGTCCAGCCGGGCTTTATCAAACCCTAGCCGAGCACGCCCAGCGCGAGCAGCAGCAGCATGAAGATCACCGCCGCCACCAGCGAGAAGGTGGCCAGCGCCATCGTCCGCAGCATGGCGTTGAACCAGCCGAGCCGATAGGCGCCGCGCAGCTGCACATACATGTGCGCCGGCATGCCGAAGATGAAGATTGACCAGAGCAGCCCCGGCGCCACGCCGATCTTGTAGGTGATGGTCAGCCCCACCGCGAGCAGCGTCGCGAAGGACAGGGAATAGATCACGAAGATCGCGTGGTCATAGACCTTGTAGCGCCACCGCCAGGCGAACATCAGCCACACGAAGGGCACCGAGATCGGGATCAGCGCCCAAGAGAATTTATAGGCGCTGGTCTGCACCTTGTAGAGCGCGAGATTGGGGTTCTCGTTCGCCTTCTCGATCCCCTTGTCGAGCGCGGGCCAGCCTGTCTTGATATCAGTGAAGCGCCCTGCCCCCGACGCGGCATTGCCGATGCCGACAAAGGCCGCCCCCGTGCGGTTGGCCGTGATTTCCTGATTGATCTCGCGAATCCGCGCATCGAGCTCCGCGGTCGGCTTGCCGGCGGTGATGGCGGCCGCGCGTTCGACATCCAGCTTCACCCCGGCGGCCTTCAGCTTGGCCAGTTCCTTGTCGATATCCCCCTGCGCCTCGTGCTGCGCCTGCGGATCGAGATGCCCCGTCTCCAGATGCGCACCGATCGCCTGGATGACCGCGAACATCAGGAAGACCGAGAAGAGGAACAGCGCCATCGGCGAGACGAAGCGCGCGCGCTGGCCATGGATATAGCGGCGCGTCAGCTGCCCGGGCTTGAGCAGCAGCATCGGCAACGTGCGCCAGATCTTGCCTTCGAAATGGAGCACGCCATGCGCCAGATCGTGCCAGATCGCGGCAAGCGACCGGTGAAGATGCGCAGGCTGCCCGCAATGATAGCAGAACTCGCCGACCAGCTCGGTCTCGCAATTGAGGCATTTGCCGCCATGCGGCCCATGCCCGTTCGCCGGCCGCTCGACCGCGTTCGCGAGCAGACCGCCCGTCACCAGATCCCCGGCTGCGCCAATTTCCCCCGTCATAAGGCGAACCTAGCAAAGCATCGGGCGTGCTGACCAGTTTCATTCGTGCAATCGCATGGTAGAGGGACGCGCGATGAAGATGGATTCCACCTCGGTCCCCGGCCTGATCGCCGACATGGGTCGCCGCGCGCGCAAGGCGGCGGCTGTGCTCGCGCGCACCGCGCCGGCGCGGACCGAGGCTGCGCTGCTCGCCGCCGCCGATGCGATCCGCGCCGACAGCGCGGCGATCCTCGCCGCCAATGCCGGGGACATGGAACGCGGACGCGCCTCGGGCCTGTCCTCCGCGATGCTCGACCGGCTGATGCTCGATGAGAAGCGCGTCGCGGCGATCGCCGACGGTGTCGCGGCCGTCGCGCTGCTGCCCTCTCCTGTCGGCAACATCATCGACGAGGCCGATCGCCCCAACGGCCTCCGGCTCCAGCGCGTTCGCGTGCCGATCGGCGTGATCGGCATCGTCTACGAAAGCCGGCCCAACGTCACTGCGGACGCCGGCGCGCTCTGCCTGCGCTCGGGCAATGCGGTGATCCTGCGGGGCGGCACCGATTCGGCGGCGAGCAGCGCCGCGATCCACGGCGCGATGGTGCGCGGCCTCGAAAGCGCCGGGCTTCCCGCCGACGCGATCCAGCTCGTTCCCATCGCCGATCGCGCGGCGGTCGGCGCGATGCTCGCCGGCGCGGACGGGGCGATCGACCTCATCATCCCGCGCGGCGGCAAGGGCCTCGTTGCGCGCGTCCAGGCCGAGGCGCGCGTCCCCGTGCTCGCGCATCTCGACGGCATGAACCATATCTACGTCCATGCCGATGCCGATCCGGCGCTTGCGGCGGAGATCGTCGTCAACGCCAAGATGCGCCGCACCGGCGTCTGCGGATCGATGGAAACGCTGCTGATCGACGCCGCCTATCCCGATCCCGCATCGCTGATCGCGGTGCTCGCCGACGCCGGCTGCGCGCTGCGCGGCGACGATCGCATCCGCGCGATCGATCCGCGCGTCACCCCCGCGAGCGACGAGGATTGGGACACCGAATATCTCGACGCGATCTGCACGGTCGGGATGGTCGACGGGATCGACGCCGCGCTCGCGCACATCGCCGCGCACGGATCGGGGCATACCGATGCGATCCTGACGCGCGACGAAGCAGCGGCCGAGCGCTTCCTTGCCGAGGTCGACAGCGCGATCGTGATGCTGAACGCCTCCACCCAGTTCGCCGATGGCGGCGAGTTCGGGCTGGGCGCGGAAATCGGTATCGCCACCGGCCGCCTCCACGCGCGCGGCCCCGTCGCGCTCGAAGGCCTCACCACCTATAAATGGCTGGTGCGCGGCACGGGGCAGACGCGCCCCTGATCGCCGGGCCGTTCGCGGCATTTTTTGCGTGGCCGCCTTGCGGCTCGCGGAGCCGCCGCCCATCTCGGCGCGGCCGGCGCCCGACCGGCGTCCTGCATCCTCCTGACCCAAGGGAGCTTCCACATGCGCTATAATCGTCTCGGCACCACCGGGCTGTACGTCTCCGAGCTTTGCCTCGGCACCATGACGTTCGGCGGCAAGGGTTTCTTCGAATATATGGGCGGGGTCGGTCAGAAGGATGTCGATGCGCTCGTCCGCACCGCCTTCGACGCCGGGGTCAATTTCATCGACACCGCCAACGTCTATTCGGAAGGCCTGTCGGAAGAGATGACCGGGCAGGCGATCCGTAATCTCGGCCTGCGCCGCGAAGACGTCGTGCTCGCGACCAAGGTGTTCGGCACGATGGGCGCCGGCCCCAATGATCGCGGCGCTTCGCGCCATCACATCATGGATCAGGTCAAGGCGAGCCTGAAGCGCCTCGGCACCGATCATATCGACCTCTACCAGATCCACGGCTGGGACGCGCTGACCCCGATCGAGGAGACGCTGCGCGCGCTCGACGACCTCGTTCGCCAGGGTCATGTCCGCTATATCGGCGTCTCGAACTGGCAGGCCTGGCAAATCGCCAAGGCGCTCGGCATTTCCGAACGGCTGGGGCTTGAGCGCTTCGAGACCACCCAATCCTATTATTCGGTCGCCGGCCGCGATCTCGAGCGTGAGATCGTGCCGATGGTGAAGTCCGAAGGCCTCGGCATCCTCGTCTGGAGCCCGCTCGCCGGCGGCTATCTGTCGGGCAAATATCGCGACGGCGCGGGCGACGGCCGCCGCGATGTGCGCCCCTTCCCGCCGGTGGACCCGACGATCGGCGCCCGCGTGCTCGACGCACTCGATCCCATCGCCACGGCGCGCGGCGTCTCGGTCGCGCAGATCGCGCTGTCCTGGCTGCTGCACCAGCGCGCGGTGACCAGCGTGATCGTCGGCGCCAAGCGCATCGACCAGCTCGAGGACAATCTGGCGGCCGCCGGGATCGAGCTGACCGCCGACGAGCTGGCCAGCCTCGACGCCGCCGGCGCGCCCACGCCCGAATATCCCGGCTGGATGCTGGCGGTGCAGGGCCAGTATCGCGCCGCGACGGCAAACCAGAAACCGCATGGGGCTTAGCGATCCTGCGGCGCCGGCCCGCTCCCCCACCCGGCCTCCCACAGAGTGTATCCTGGATGGGAGGCCGGGTGGGGGAT
>NZ_JBYTEN010000011.1:0-120846 GCF_058790595.1 Sphingomonas sp. EU05-FHT14C10
TTTGGGCAGTGCTGGAGGCAGCCGATGGTTTTCTTCCTCGAACCCCGGATTGGGGCTGGACTGTCAGGATATGTCGCCGAGATCGGCAGCGGTCTCATCTGCGCACAGCTCGGATTGCCCAATGAGCTCCACGACAATCACGCGAGCTATGTCGCCCACTGGCTCGGAATCCTGCGCGCGGACAAGACCGCGATCATCCACGCCGCGGCCAAGGCCGAACAGGCTTTCAACTATCTCCTCGCCTTCTGCAGCGATCATCGGGACGAGGGCGCGCCAGTGTCCGCTCCCGGCGATCCGCTGGCTGAGGCCGCCTGATCCCTCCCGCTTGCGAAAGGACCCCCTCATGGGTTGGCTCACCATGCCCTTCACGTCGATGGGCGGTCACGCCTCGGCAAAGGCCTATCTCGACGACCAGTTCACCTACAGCCGCGAGGTCGATGGGGGCACCTCGGGTCTCAGGGTGCTCGCCTCGTCCTGCCCACAGAACCGCACCTACTATGCCGCGGCGCAGGTGATGACCAACGGTGCCGGCGGCGAGGTGTTCGCGATCATCTGCAAGGTTCTCTGGAACCCAGGCAGCAAGACCCGTGAGCAGTTCGGCTACAAGGACATGACCGAGTCGATGGGGCCTTGCGAGGACGGATGCCCCCAGCACATCCTCGACCTGCTGACGCCGACCGACAAGGAGCACGCGCTCGACTGGCGTCGTCGCTGCGCCGAGAACCTGAAACGCCGCTCGCGCAAGGTCTCGGACGGCGATCGGATCCGGCTGGAGCAGCCGGTCACCTTTTCCGACGGCCATGTCGGCCAGGAATTCATTGTCGAGAAGCAGGGGCGCCGAGTGACCCTTCGCGACCCGGAGACCCGCGGCCGCTACCGGATCAGCCGCCTAATGGAGCGGCAATGGCGGATCGTGCCGACCACGAAGGTCCACAAGACGATCTTCGCCTGAGCCCCGCCGGTATCATGCTTTCCGAAAAGGATCTGACATGCTTGACCTGAGCACCGGCCTGTCCCCCAAGCGTCTGCTCCTGTGCAGTCGCGAAAACGCCCACCGTGTCGCATCCCGGCTGTTCGACGAGCGGCCGGGTCGCGTCAGCATCGTGCGCACCACCAACCCGATCCAGCCTTTCCGGGTCTGCACCTGGCCGACGTTTGGCGAGCGTGTCGAAGTCGAGATGGTGCTTTGAGGCCCAGCGTTCAAAGCGAGGAGGGCGGCGCCATCGTCGGCCCGCGGCAGGTGCCCTTTCTAGGCCCAAGGTATGACTACCGACCTCCGTTCAGACGGACAGGGTCGGATCGGCCCACCATGACGGGCCCTGCTCGAAGGCGGCGTCCAGCTTCACGATCGGACCGTCCGGCGCATCGGCGACATAGGGATTGGCGAGCGGCATCCGCGTCGCCTTCAGGCGACCCTGCTCTCCCGCGACCCGGCCGCGGCGTTCGAGCAGATCCTCGAGCCATTCCAGATCGTCGAGCATCGCCACCACGCCTCGCCCGGCCAGGCAGAAATAGACGCAACGCTGGAAGTCGTCGGCACCGTCGTTGGCGAGAATCTCGGACAGCTTCCCCTTGCCGGCGGGGATGCCCTCATGAACCCAGTTCACAGCCTCGCGCAGTTCACGAACCGAATAATAGGCGTCCTCGACGTGCATCCCGATCGATGCGTTCGCGATCATGCGGCGCGTCGGCCGGTTCTCGGAATCCAGCGCCGCATCGCGCAGCGTGATGTCGAGGTCGAAGCGCTCGCGGAACGGTGTCGTCGTCATGGCAAATCTCCTGCGCCACAGAACGTATCGTGAACGCGCCGGGCCGTCAATATCACCAAGCCCAAGGAGCCCGCTATGCCGATTGAGATCATCGTCGGGCTGCCGCACCTAAGCGAGGGACCGATCCTCGCCCAAGCTCGCGCATTGCAGCAGCCCGCGCTCATTTCCGCGAATGGTTTGTCTCGCTGGACAGAACGGCGGGGGTGGCGGGAATGGGACGGGTGGCGGCTTTCCCAGCTTAGGAATGCCAAGGGACTGACGGCGCTCTGCCTGGACTCTGCCGGATTCGTCGCGGCGGCTCGATACGGCGGCTTCCCTTGGTCGCTCGCCGATTATGTCGCGCTCGCGGCCGCCTTTCCCTTTCGGTGGTGGGCGAGCGCCGATTATTGCGTCGAGGCAGAAATCGCTCGCGACCGCGAAGAGGTCATCGACCGCCTCTCGCGCACGATCCGCGCCAATCTCGACTGTCGCCGTCTCGCCCAGGATCACGGCATCGCCGACACCCTGATGCCGGTCATCCAGGGCCGCCGACCGGAAGACTATGAGCGCTGCATAGAGGCGCTGTGGGGATCGCTGAAGCCCGGGTCGCTGATCGGCGTAGGCAGCATGTGCCGGCGAGACGTCCATGGTCCGGAGGGGGTCATCGCCGTCATCGACCATCTGGATCAGATATTGCCCAGGGGGGTCCGGCTGCACGCATTTGGCGTGAAGGGTTCGGCGCTGCCATACCTGCTTCCGTTCGAGCACCGGGTCGCATCGATCGACAGCCAGGCATACGGCATCAGCGCCCGACAGGCCGCCCGCCAGGCCCGTGTGTCCAAGAGCGACCGCTTCGTGGCCGACCATATGGCGCGGTGGGTGGGCGCACAGCTCGGACGCCTTGCCAGCCACCCTTTGCGCCTGCCGCACCATCGGCCTGCGGAACCCGATTCCGTCCCGACGGCCCCTTGGGAAACGGCGATCGCGCAGGCCCGAGCCGAGATCCGCGAGCTCATCGAGAGCGGGGATCTCGATCACGACGAGGTGACGGCTCCGTGGATCGAGCAATGGGCGACTGACATCTACCGCGAGCGGCTCGCCGGCTGATGAGAGGGGAGGGGGGCAGGAACGGGGTGAGCATGAGGCTCGCCAGAGTGAGGCACCCATCCCCGACGGAGGTGCCCCGCTACCCTGCAAGGAGATCGGCCGTGACCGCACCCCAGCCCACCGGGACCACCATCGTCCCACTCGCCCGGATAGCCATCGGCTACAACCCGCGCCGCTACTTCGACAGCAAGAAGCACGACGAACTTGTCGCGTCGCTCAGGCTGCGCGGCATGCTTCAGCCGATTCTGGTGCGTCCGGCGGACGATGGCGAAGATCGCTACATCATCGTCGCCGGCGGGCGGCGGTATCGCGCCGCGCTCGAAGCGTTCGGTGCGGACGGCGAAGCGCCGGTCATCATCCGGGAGATGACCGACCAGGAAGCGCTCGAGGCGGCCATCGACGAAAACGATATCCGCGATGACGCCTCCGAAACCGAGCAGGCCGATGCCGCGGTCCGGGTCCTCGCCGCCTGCCAGAACGACCGCGGCGAGGCCGGCCGGCGTCTTGGCTGGTCTCGCGCCAAGCTCGACCGCCGCCTCGCGCTGGCCAACCTTTCGGACGCGGTGAAGCTCGCGCTCGACGAGCGCCGCATCAAGGTCGGCCACGCCGAACTGCTCGCCGCCGTGCCGGCGGACAAGCAGGACAAGGCGATCGATACCATCCTGGGAGCCGGCCTCGACATCGGGAAGACCCGCGACCTCCTCATGCGCGTAACCCAGAATCTTGCCGACGCCTGTTTCGACAAGTCCGAATGCACGACCTGTCCGTTCAACTCCGGGACCCAACGCGCGCTCTTCGAGACCCACGTCGACGATGGCCATTGCACCAACGCGGCATGCTTCCAGCTCAAGACGGACGCGGTAGAGCAGGCCCGTCAGGAGGAGCAGGACCGTTCCGCCTCAGCCGACGACGCCGCCGACGAACACGATCTCGACGAGGCTGACGAGGCCGAGGATCAGGAAGATGAGCGAGCGGACGGGGTCGAGGCGACCGCTCGGCGAGCCGCGCTCGCGCCGGGTAGTCCGTCAGGTCGCGCGACCGTGCGATCGAACGCGAACGCCAATGGCCCCAGCGTCACCGCGAAGTCGATCGCGGGCCGCACAAGCGATCTGCGGGAGGCAACCTGGCGCACCGCGCTGGCGCGCGGGCTCGCAGATAACGCTTCTGATGCTCGAACCGCCATCCTCGTCGCCGCGCTGACCGGCACGCTCTCCCAGATCAAGTCGAGCACGCTGACGGCGCGAGCCGGCCTCCTCGTCAACCCGTCGTTCCCTGATCTGGGCTTCGGGGGCAAAATCGATGAGGTTCGCGAGCTTACTGAGGCCCAGGCGGCAACGGCGCTCTCAGCGATCGGCGCCGCCTACGCCCGCGACGTGCAATCGTTCAGCCATGTCGCCGATCTCGCAAGGGCGTTCGACGTCGACATCCGCCAGGTCTGGCAGGTCGATCGCGCCTTTCTCGAGCGATATACCAAGGACGAGCTGAAATTCGTCGCCCGGGAGTGCGGGCTGATTTCGTACATGGGCGAGAAGGCCTTCGCCAAGCTTCTCGGCTCCAAGAAGGCCGATCTGATCACCGGCATGCTGAACGCCGCCGGCTTCGATTGGGCGGGCCGGCTGCCGAGCGCGATGACCCTCGACGGGCAATATGGCGCGGCGCCCGGCGCCGCCCCGGTGTCCAGCCGCCGCGTCGATGCGCTCGCCGCCTGATCCACTTTCCTCGCATCCGAACAAGGACGAACAACCATGCTTATCGCAAACCTGCTCCCGCTGCTCCACCGCTATTCGTTAGGGTTCGACCTTGTCGCCGGGCCGGACGACACCGTGACCCTGACCGTCATCCCTCGGAAGGTCGAGGGCACGACGGCCGCCCTCGAGGTCGGCGAGACACGGCCCATCTCCATCACCGCAAGCGCAGCGGAAATCGACGCGGAACTCGCGCGCGGCGCCGACGGCGCGCTCGGTCAGCTGATCGCGACGCGCAGGACGCTCGCCGATCAGATCGCCGACCAACGTGAAGCCGCTGAAGCCGCCAAGGCCGCGTCCGCCGAGGCCGCCAAGTCAAGGGCGACACCGGCGCCGGCAAGGACGGCGACCACTTCCGCGTCGCCGGCACCAGCTCCGAACGCGCTCCCGGCCGAGGCCAAATCGGACGAGCCGGCAAGCCTCTGGTGACGGCCCCCGCTTCGGCCCGTGTTCAAATTCTCAGGAGAAGCCCCATGCAGATCAATCACCTCGCACGCGCTTATCGATATGATGGAATCGACCTCCCGGTCCCGCCCCACCTTGCCGAAGACCCGCAGGGCCTGCGCGCCTACCATGCCACCCTCTATCCCGCGATTCTGAACGCCGAGCTGGTCGACGCCGGCGTCACCGCGGGTACCCATGTCACCGAGTACCGCCGCGCGGTCGGCACCAAGGGATAGCCGTGGCGCGCAAGGCCGACGCGGTCCTTCCCGCCGCACCCCGCAAGACACTCCTCGAATGGATCGAGTTCGACGATGGCGACGCTACCCGCTCTCCCGGACCACCCTGCGACCCGCAGGCCCAGGCCCTCCACCTCAAGATCCTCATCGACCCGGCATCGCAACACGGCGAACCGGCCGAGCCCCTCCAGTCTCCCAACGGCTTGCGACTGCCCCCGCTCGGCTGACCTGGCCGGGCGGTCGGTCGTCTTGTCCCGGGAGATCCCGGTCAGCTTCGATCAGCCGCTTGCACGTCATCACAAGCTGATTGGCGGTTGGGTTGCATCGCGCGACCAGACGGCACGGCGTTGCACGCGCGCTGAGGCCCGGCGCCGCATCGAGCGCGTTTTCGATAAGGCGGTTCTGGATATTCTCAGGCCGCTCGAACTGGCCGAACTGCGCGTCGCCGTCCTCAACAGCGAGGACATGGACGCGCCGGCCATCGCCATCGTCTGCGACAGTATGGGGCAGCTCGACCTCGGCTGGATCGAGACCAGCGACGCCCAGATCGGCTGGCGCGCCGCTGCCTACACCGCGCTCGCCCGGACTATGGGCTCAGCGCTTCCGATCTTCGGCTACGATGATCTCTTCGACGAAATCTCGATGTATTATTGGGACGGCGAAACCGACGACGAGAGCGCACGCAATGCGCTCGTCGCCTATCACGGCGCCGACCCGGACGATCTCGAAGACACCATCCTGCCCTCGGACATGAACGGCCGACGGCCGGAGTGGATGATCGCGGCAAACGCCGCACCACCACGGTCGCTGCCCAACGGCCTGCGCACCGCGCTTCGCAATCTGCGTTGCAGCCACCGGGCGCTTCGGGCCCTGCCGGATGAGCGAAACGCCTGGCATTTCGACGGCGCGACCATCCACGAATATTTGCCGGACCTGGAGCAGTGCTCGTCATTGCCTCCCCTGACGCTCGTGCCCGTCGAGCAGTTCGCGCGCGAGGTCGACGATGTCGCCCGCCACGGCATGGAATACGGCTTCATGGACATCGCCGGCCTCTGCCCGCTGCCGGACGCCACTCGCGTCACCGATTGGTTCGCATCGCTCGAGGCGGGCGCCCGGTTTCTGCTCGCCGCCCAAGAGCTGATCCAGCTCGATCCCGACACCCTTTGAGGCAGCCATGTCAAAGCATTCGACCCAATTCGAAGCCACCGCCGGCGGGCTGGTGCTGACCAACGCCATCCTGCTTTATCGAACCGAGGCCGCGAGAAGCGGCACGCGCTACAGCGCTCCCGGCCAGGATGGGCGGGCGTTCGCCAGCCTTCATCACATCGAGCATGATGACGACGCCGGGCCGAGGATCGCCGCCGGCACGCCCCTGACGCGGGCGCATCTGCGCCAATGGTCCGAGGCACTGGGTCGCGCCGCCGCGCCCGAGCTACTTCCGAATAACGTGCTCGTTGCGCACCAGGATCTCCTCGCGTGGTGGATCCCGGCGAAGGTTCGGCCGGCCTACTTCAATCTGAGCGCGCCACCCCCCGGCCTGAAGGCCCTTTCCACGAAAGCGGTGGCTTCGGTCCCTTACCCGGCCCACCTCCTCGTGGCCACGAGACGAGCGCTGGGAGTCTACGCGCTTCGAGAGGATGAGCGGCCGACTGCCGACTCCATCGTCTTCCATTCGCCGATCCTCAATGTCTACGCCGACGGCACGCTATGCTGGGGGAATATTCCGAAGCCCGGAACGCTGTCCGTCTCCGCCATCCCGGAGTTCGAACGGGCATTGTTCGAGTCCTGGTCGACCCATCCCAATCACGGGCAGGACCAGACGGTCTCGGGGAAGGGTGGGCTCATCTCCCTTTGGGACGACCTTGCGGCGCGGCGCGCCGCCCGCTTCCCGGTCAGGCGTCTCAAGGCTTTCGCCGTCAAACGTCGGTCAGTTGCGGCACCGTCCCGCAAGGCGATCGAGCCGCTGACGCTTGGCCAACTCATCGAAAGGACGAGACGATGACGGCGCTCGCCGATGACCCCACGGCGGCTGCCCTGCTAGCGGCCGTCCCATGCTTCCCTGCGCCGCCGAGCGGCAGCTCACCCGGCCTGGACGCGGTGCAGGCTTCGCGCGCGGGCCATTGCCTCGCGATCGGCCGAGACGGCGTCTTCCTGATTATCAGGCGCCCTTGGCTCGAGCTGGATGTGCCTGTCACGCCGCCGATTGCCGCCTACCTGCCCTATGGTAGCGTGGGCGAGCCTCGCGCCAACCTTCGATGCGGCCTGATACCACGGGCGTTCCTGGCCCAGATCATCGATCATTTCGGCGCGGCGCTGCCCAACGAGGCGGCGGCCTTCATCGTGTGGGACGAGGACGATCGGCGCTTCCTTCTCGATTTCCCGCAGATCGACGAGGCGACGCCGTCGCGCCTGGTCTATCGGACACCTGTCCTGCCCGGGAACCGCCACATCGTCTGCGACATCCACAGCCACGGCCATGGCCGGGCCTTCTTCAGCGCCACGGACGATACCGATGACGCTCACACCACCAAGATCGCGCTCGTCATCGGCCGGCTCGGTGGGCCCGGCGAGCCCGAGTTTGCCACGCGGCTTTGCGCCGGCGGGATGTTCCTTCCGCTTCCGCGCAGCCCCTTCGAAGGATCCGGCCATGCCGTCTGAGACCCGTGATCGCCACTTCCTGCCGGAAGGGCTCCACCACCGCGTAAGCAATGTCGTTCTGATCGGGTGCGGGGGAAACGGCGCCCAGATGCTGATGGGCCTCGCCTCGCTCGACACGGCGTTGCGCGCAATTTCGTCGCGATCGCTGCATGTGATCGTGGTCGACGATGACGTCGTAACCGAGGCCAACCTCGGCCGTCAGCCCTTCTACCGCTGCGATCTCGGCAACTCCAAAGCCCATACGCTGACGGAGCGGATCAACCTTGCGCACGGTCTTGCGTGGCGAGCTGTTCACGGCCGGGCGCCCGAGGCGATCGATGTATCGGGGGCAGACATTCTGATCAGCTGCGTCGATACCGCCTCAGCTCGCCGCGCCCTCGGCGCCGCGTTCGGTCGAGGGTCCAAGGTACCATTCTATTGGTTGGACCTCGGCAACCGCGCAGGCGATGGCCAATTCATCATCGGCTGCCCCGCCGCTGCCAATCAGCGGCACGAGCGCCGCTTGCCCACCGTCCTCGAATATTTCCCGGAACTCGCCGACGAGAGCCTGCCGGACGACGACGCGCCATCCTGCTCGGTCGCCGAGGCCCTGGAGCGACAATCGCTCTTCGTGAACCGCATCGTGGCAAGCCACGCGCTGTCACTCCTGTTCGACCTGCTCGGTCGCGGATCAATCGGTCACGCGGGTGCTTTCATCAACCTCGGCAGCGGACGCTGCGCACCGATACCTCTGCCGGCGGCTGCCTGATCGTCGACGCCTAGCGGCGTGAAGGAGAAGAGAGGGGAAGGGGCTGGTCGAGCGGATTTGCGCTTGAGACCGGAGTACCCCGTCAATGACCTACGATGTCGCGATGCGCCACCAGCAGGCGCTCGACCCCAGCGCCCTGACTACCATCGGCACGGGCTTGCACGCCATCCACGCCGCGATCACCGATTGCCGCAATGCCGGGAAGGACGCCGAGTGCGACGCTGCCGTCATACTGCTCGTGAGGCATCTCGTATCGGTGACCGAGCGCCGCCCGGACAGCATGGTTCTGCGCCGCACCTGCATGGACCAGATCGCCGAGATCCGCCGACATCCTGTGCTGCGCACGCTCGCCTATCGCGGCGTCGCCTATGACGAGGCCGCGAAGCGCACCTTCCATGCCGAAGGGCGAACCGCGATGCGCCGGCTCGCCGAGGCCCTGGGCCTCGAAGCCGAGAGCTACTCCGTCCGCTCCAACAAGGGCGGCCCTGCGGTCTCCGGCGAGATCACGCTTCACGGTGACCAAGTCTATGTCCAGCTCTCACTGGGCGGGCTCGGCCAGGATCGGGAGGTGCTCTACCGGCGCGTGAGCGGCCGCACGGATTATTGTGGCCAGCGCAACCATTTCGCGTCGATCACCTTGCTGCTTTCGCCCGATCGCTTCGCAGCGCAGCTTCGGCGTGACCTGCAGCTTTCGCTTCCGGTCGCGCAGGCGGTGCGACTCTTCGCCTGACGCTGCGGGCCAATATCATGCAGACAGACCGCAGCCAGCGATGGCGGGAGCGGCGCTCGTTATGGGCGCGCGATCTCGAGCTCATCGATCCAAGCGCCTACCATGTGGATGTCATCGAGCATGGCGAGGCACGCGCGTTCATCGCGCGCCATCACTACCTCCGGTCCTATCCGGCAGCTCAAGTCGCTGTTGGACTGTTCGGTGCCGCTGGCGTCCTCGAAGGCGTGGCGGTGTTCGCAGTCCCGACCACGGGGGCCGTTATCTCGCGTCATACCGGGTTCGACGACCCTGCGCGCGGCTGCGTCCTGGCCCGCTTCATTCTCACCGATGCGGTGCCCCAGAACGGTGAAAGCTATTTCCTGGCGCGCGCCTTGCGGCACCTCCGCCGGGAACGCCCAGTGATCGAGGCCGTCGTATCTTACAGCGATCCCGGCGCGGGTCACATCGGCCGCATCTATTGTGCGCTCTCGGCCGCGCACCGGGCGATCACGAGGCCGCGTTCAGTCCTGCGGGTCGGCGACATCACGGTTTCAGGTAGGACGCTCTCGAAAATCCGTCTCGGCGAGCAAGGCCATGCTGGCGCGATCGACCAGCTCGTTGCCCTCGGGGTCCCGAGGCCGGCCATCGGCGAAGAGCCGCGCCACTGGCTCTGGCGGTTACAACGCGAGCGGCACCTCGTTGCCCACCAACAAGCCGGGCTGTTCGCCTATTGCTTCGAGCTTACCCGCGAGGCCCGCCGCCGCGGCCGCGTACTCCCCCGGCTGCCCTATCCCAAAGCGCTTCCGGTCCAGCATCCGACGCTGCCGCTCTTTGCCGCCGAGGCCGAGAGCATCGGCGTGTGCCGGACAAATCGCGCCAGCCCTATGGAGACAGCATGACCGACCAGATTTCTCGCATTGCCGTTCTCAACGACCGTGTCCGCCAAGGTCTCGATCCAAGGGCGCGCATCGTTATCACCGCAGCGTGCGCGGCGGCGCTTGCCGATGGCGACGACCGCCACGAGACCGTTCGCAGCTACGGCGATTTGCTGATGGCGATCGATCGCTGCGACTTCGCGCCCGACGAGCGCGTCGAGCGCCGCCGCGGTGAGGTCACGTTCCAAGGCCGGCAGATCCGCTTCGCAATCGACTATTATGATGGCTCGATCGAGTGGGGCTCCGAGAACCCGGCCGACCCGGACGTCACGACGCGGGTCATGACGATCATGCTGCCGGAAGACGACTAGCCCTTAGCACGCCCCTGCATCCAAATCGGAGGTTTTATGCGTCGGATCACCCCGGCCACGCCCGAGCACTGCCAGGCCATCGCGATTGCGGTTGAGCGAATGCGCGAAGCCCGTAGTCTGCTCCGTCAGGCTGGCGCCCGTCAGGCCGCGTCGGCGGTGGGAAAGGCGATCAGCAGCGCCGAGGGTGCAGCACGCCACGTTCAGCACCGGCTTCAAAGGAGCAACGCATGAGCCGTCATGATCTTGAGCCGAAGCCGGACAGCATCGACGTGGTGCGGGCCGTGATTGGCTGGGATCGCCCGCTCCAGACATTCTTTGCGCAGGTCTTCTTTACCACGGAAGACGAGCCCGCCGAGGGCGAGCCCCTGATCTGGACCGGCATGGAGCCAGGGGAACTGCTCACCGCCGAGGCCGCGATTGCCATCGTCGCGCCGCATGCGATCGTGCCCGCCGGACTTGCCGAGCAGCTTACCGCCGAGATGCGCGCAACGAACGGCATCAAGGACGGACTTCACCAGGCCACATCCAAGCGCCGCCTGTTCGGATCGATTCACTAGCTGAACCACCTGCCCAGGCAGGTTTCCCAATAGCAGCAGCAACCCGTCGCAGCCGCCTTCGCGGCAGCACGCTCGGCTGCGCAATTTTGAAGAGTTTTCAATGGCCGACCGCGTATCCGCTTCGATCAGCATAGGGGGTGTGCTCAGCGCGGGCGCCTATGCCGAGTTGATCGAGATCATCGCCAGCGAAGGCCTCGCCACCGAATGGGACGGTGAGCCGTTCGAACCGCACCACCATGTCGCCGGTGAGCCGCTTCGTCTTTTCGCTCACGAAGTGGCAGGCGGCAGCTTCGACGAACTGGAAAGCTGGTGCCTTTCGCGGCGCGTCCCCTTCGTGCGGTGGTGCGGCGGCTATTCCGGTCAGTGGGGGCCGGAGCGAGTCGTTGCGACAGGCGACGGCAACGCGGCCTCCTATACGGTCACCGAAAACGACGAAGTCGTCGTCAGCCGCAGCAGGGTCGAATCGCTTGGCTCGCTCGCGGCCGTCATCGCCTTTTTCGACGGTGCCGAGTTCGCCGTGCCCCCGCTGATGGTCAGCACTTCCGCCGCCGACATCCCGGCCATCCATGGAGCCGGCAATGTCCAATAGCTACACCAAAGCCGCGTTCGGCATCGTCGTCACCAGCCCCGAAGCCGATCTGCTGCGTCGCGTTATCGGCGCGATCGAGTTAGTCGGCGATGTAGAAATCGGCCTCGAGGCGCTTAAAGCGCATTTTCATGGCATGGGCGAAGACTTCGCCGCGCTCTTCCCGCGCACGGCGGAGAGCCCGTTCGACGGGCTTCTAGACCTTTTCCCGGACGAGAATTTCCCGATTCTCGATTTCGAGATCGACTTCGGGGAAGCCGACGCAGACGGCCGGGTCGCCTTGTTCTTCTCAGGCGAACAGTTCGGCGTCGAAACCGCCGCCAAGCTGATCCAGCGCTGCGCCCAGTCCGCTTTGCCATTCGGCTTCGAATGGGCATCGGATTGCGACAGGCTGCGCGCCGGCGAGTTCGGCGGCGGCTATGTCGCCATAAGCCACGCCGCGGTCGCAAGGCAGGCGCAGACGCCGCACCCGCAGCGCCCAAGCAGACCGGACGCCGCAAGGCACAGCCCGCCGAAGCGGCACCCAGCGAGAGTTGATCCGCCCACGCTTCCGAAGGACGAAGAAGATCGACCCGACGGCGCCGAAGTGGCGCTCGTCGGAGCGGCGCTGGCGCGCCTTACTCGGCCGAATGGCCGAGGAGAGGAGCGGGTGAGAAAAGGTGTTCGGACAAGGGGTTCGAGCGAACTTTCTCAAGGAGACGACCCGTGAACATCGGCACCATCACCCAGAACAACAGCGGCACCTACACCGGCAAGATCTCGACGCTGACGGTTGCGATCGTGATCGCGCTGCGCACCGTTCACTCTGCCAATCCGCGCGCGCCCAAGTTCGAGATCCTCGCACTCTCGGCCGCTCGCCAGTGGGTGCAGGTCGGCGCGCTGTTCGAGCTCTCGTCCAACTCGACCGGAGAAACCTTCCTCAACGGCAAGATCGAGGATCCGAGCCTCGACAAGCCGCTCTACATCTCGGCCTTCCGCCAGGAGGACGGCTCGTACAACATCGTCTGGTCGCGCCCGACGCGCCGTCGCGATGCGCCCACCGACACGGTGGCGGCTGACGACGGCCTGCCGCCGCTGCCGGGTACGGGCGAGCCTGTGGCGCCGGCGGGCGCCGACGGGCTGGGCGAGTCCTCGGCCGATGGCGCGTTCGGCGGCGCGCACGCGTCCGCCGGCGAGCCCGCATCTGGTGGCCGTCGTCGCCGTCAGCCCGAGATGGCCGACTGATCTTCCCACCGCGCGTCCACCAGGCGTGCGGTGTCTGACAGGGCTCGCTTCGCTCCCCCGGCGAAGCGGGCCCTATTCTTGTTCTCGCCTACCGGCCGATCTTGCGATCTATCCGGAAACTCCGTACATTCCGGATAGGAGAATCATCGTGCCACAGACCGCCAGTTCCGTTGAGGTTTCGAAGTCTTTCGGCCGCTTCAGTCGCCAGGCCCTCGAAAGCCCGCTTACGATTACGCATCATGGACACGAGAGCCTCGTGCTCCTGTCGCATGCCGAGTATCAGCGGCTCAAGAGCCGTGATCGTCAGGTCTACACGCTCGATGACGTTCCGGACGACATCGCGGAGGGCGTGCGCGCCGCGCGGGCGCCGGCCGAGGCCGCCGCCTTCGATAACGAGGTCGGGTCCTGACGCGTGGCGATTCCTGAACCGGTTCCAGGTCTCGTCATCCGCTACGCCTATCTCTGGAGTCACGAAGCCAAGGCCGGCCACGAGGAGGGCAGCAAGGATCGCCCCTGTGCAATTCTGTTGGCAGCAACCACAAAGGCTGGCGCCAAAATGGTCACCGTCCTTCCGGTGACGCACACACCTCCGGCTGACCCGAAACTTGCGGTGGAGATCCCGGCGGCGACGAAGGCGCGCCTTGGACTCGATGACGAGCGATCATGGGTGATCCTCACCGAGCTCAATCATTTCCAATGGCCCGGCCCCGACCTGCGACCGACGCCCGGCGATCCGGCGGGCGACGTCGCCTATGGTATGCTCCCGGCGAGCCTTTACGAGACCATCCGCACGCGCTGGCTTGCCGCCTATGACGCCGGCAAAATCGCCCAGGTGAAACGCACGTCCTGACCTGCTGCGCTCCAAGGCGCAGCGACTCCGTAAGCGGGGCGCCGCAGTTCTGGACGGTCGCGCGATCGACTGGGCATTGCCGTCGCGGGTCGCATTCATCCTATGGGCCAGCGGCTTTCCGTCGCCGGTTCCTGACACCTGCGGCGAGACGGGCGCCCGCCACAACCCCGTCCGCTCGCCCGTGTTGCCGCTTCGCGGCTGCCCGCGCCTGCTCCCTCCAGGGGTTTCCCTGCGCGCTACGCGCACCGGTGTGGCGCGCTCCCGCACGCCGCTCTTCGGTGTCACCGGCGGAAAGGCCGCTGGTCCCAACGAGGAGCAGTCCCATGAACAACGTCAACATCGCCGGCCGAGTCGCCAAGGACCCCGAGACGCGCGGCACCGTCACCACCCTGATCGTTGCGACGGATCGCTTGAAGCTCAAGGACGGCAAGACCTATGTCGACGAGGCGACCGGCTACACCGCCAAGGACACCGAGTTCCACAAGGTGACCTGCTTCAACGGGCTCGCGCGGTCTGGTGCATCGCGCAAGAAAGGCGACGCCGTCGCGATCACCGGGAGTCTCCATTATTCGAGCTGGGACGACCGCGACGGTGTCACTCGCTACGGATGCGAAATCTGGGCCGACAAGATAGACTTCTTCTGACATTCGGCGGGCGGCGCTCCGGCGCCGCTTCGTCACCAGAGCGGACCCGGGACGGCAGACTTCAGCCGTGACGCGGCGGAGCGACGAGCAGGTCCGCGACGCTCTGCGCAAATCCCTGCGCCAGCAGCGCCTCTTCTCGCGTCAAGATGATCTCGTTCGCCATGCTCGCGTCGAGCAGATTCTTGAGCCGCGCTGCTAGTGCCAAGGCCGCTTCCTTGATCAATGCCTCGTCCATCTCGCGCCCCGCGTCGTTGATGCTGGTGCTTGCAGGCAGGCACGGGACTCATGTCGCACCGCTGCCCGTCGTCACGCTATAGCATGGTTCACGCCACAGGCAGACCCATCCTATTCTCCATCTGCGGCGAGCGGAGCTGCGAGCGGCGTCACCGCGGTCGCATAGACCCAAGCCCTTGCAAGCTGGCCGGAGAGCGGGTCTCGGAACAGGATCTTGCGCCATCGGCCCTTGCTCTCTTCCACCGCGATCTCGGTACCCTGCGGCGCCTTCCACACGACGGCTCCACTGCGCGACGGCGCGTCTCGCAATGTCGCAGCCCGCGTCAGATAGGCGCGCTGATGCTGCGCCAGGAGGGCCGCCTCGGACTGGGCTGCGGCTTCGTGGTATCTGTGATGTTCTGCCTGCGTCCGATCGATCTTCTCGTTCAACGAGCTGAAGGCTGCCTTCTCATCGGGGCTCATCGTCTGCTGCTGCGGTATCAGCGCATAGGCGCCCAAGATCGTCAGAATGAAGCTGATGAAACCGACCAGGCCCATGCGTTGCAACTCCGGCAACGTGTTGGGACCAAGACTCTGAAAGAAGCTCAGGACGAGATCGAACAACGAGCCTTGCAGCCGGGCCGTCTCTTCATCCGTTTCCGCAGTGACGATCGCCGCAGCCACCTGCTGCATCTCGATCACGGTGCGCGCTGCGAATGCGGTCGCGGTTTCCCGCTCCTCGTTGCTGGCGCGCAGGGTTAGCGTATCGATCACGAGCATCCGCTCGGCGATCGCGCTGAAGGTCGTGAACCGCGGTAGCGCCTCGGCGATCACGCGCCTGTAGGTCTCGCCAGCACTGGCCGCAGCGATCGCTGATGCAACGAGCGACTTGCTCGTTTCGAACGCACGCACCGTATCGAGCACCGACGAGGCCAGATGCCGCTGCTGGTCGAGCAATGACCTGTCCTGTTGGGCGATTCGGCGCGCCGTGTCGGTGACCGACAGTGCCCACGCATTGCTGGTCAGGTGCTTGAGGCTCTCGCGTTGCTTGCGATCCTGCTCAAGCGTGTCGAGTATCCCGCGATAGGGCGCGTCGAAGTCAAATCCGCGCAGCATCTCACTGGCGGTCTTCGCCTGTCTGATCGCGTCGGCGACTGCGCTGCCGCCGAGCGCGTTGCGGTACAGGGCGGCGCGTTCCCGTTCCTCGCGAAGGAAGCGGTCGGTGGCGCTCTCGGGCAAGCCAAAAGGGTTGGTCCTCATGAAGGCAACTCTGTCAGATCGACACGCCCGGAGCGACCAACATTTCAAGAACCGATCTGCACCGCCACCGGGGTTCGACGCATCCCACCCTGCGGGCGGGACCGGCGCTCTACTCGCCTGCGGCTCCCGGAGCCCCGTCTCCGCCGGGTCTCCGCCCTTACACGGGTAACGATCACCTTGCGGGTGCGTGGGAGAGGTGGGTGACCAAAAATCTCTCTCTCTGAATTCCTAGTTGTGACGTGCGGGGATCCGAGCCCGTCAAGGATGAGCGGTTCCCCCAATTTTCACGATCCCTGCGCTTCGCTCCGGGCCCGAGAAAATCGGCTCCCCCGCTCCCCGCTTCGCGGCGTTAACCGGGGTCCGGCTGGCGCCGGCTTCCCGATTAACGTCCCTGACCGGCACGACCACCGCACGTCGAATGAGAAGCCTCATCGAATGGATGAGATTCCAAGGAGGCTATCATGCAGACCAGTTTCACCAACTTCGCCGACCTCGCCAGCCACATCGCCGCCGCGCGCGAACACGAGGACCTGACCCAGACCTACGAAGGCGCTTTCATCGAGCATAGCGAGATGGCGAAGCTCAGCATTGTCGAGGCGCCGGAAGCGCTGGACATGCCCGATCCCGAGCAGGTCCGGGCCGCCGTCGAGATGATGATGCAGACGATGTTCGATGTGCTGCGCGACACGCGCATGGAGGCCTTCGCGACCGATCTCGCCTGGGGCTTCGCGAACAGCTTCCACGTCGTGGCGAAGCGGATCGAAGGCCGGGAGGATGACGCGGCCAAGAAGCTCGGCGAACTCGCCCGCGCCTACGATCCCTCCGAGATCTACGCGACCGAACTGGAGGATACGCAGCTCCTCTGCCAGACGCTGCAGGGGTGCCGGGAAGCCATGGAGTGCATGCGCGACCATGCCGCCGAGGTCTACCGTGTCGAAACCGGTAAGCCCTTCTCGCCGGTGCGGGGAAGCCGGGTGTCGAGCGCGCTTAACGCCTCGATGATCGATGCCCGCGACTATCTCGCCTCACGCGCCCGGGAACGTCGCGAACAGTTCGCGCCCGAGGGACCCGTGGTGGCCTTCTCCGGCGGTCAGGTCTGGGAAGACGGCGACCTGCTCTGGAAGGGTCTCGACAGCATCAAGGCGCGCATTCCCGAGATGATCCTCGCGACGACCGCGCAGGCCAAGGGGTGCGATGCCGTGGCGCACGCATGGGCCGCATCGCGCGGCGTGAAGGTGATTCAGTTCCGGCTCGATCGCAGCCAGGGCAACCGGGCGGCGTTCGTCCGCAACGACCGCATCCTCAACCTCAAGCCGGTCGAGGCAGTCATCTGCGAGGGCTCGGGCATTCAGCAGAACCTCGCCCAGAAACTGCGGCAGGCAGGTGTCCCGCTGCACATCGTCCGCCTCGCCCAGCAACGCAGCCAGCGCGCCGCGTGAGGCGCTTGTCCGAGAGGCTCCGGCGCAAGCCGGGGCCTCTCTTTCTTCTCTGCGTCGACGTCCGGCGCTCAGGGGCATCGAGCCCCTTCGCGCCGCGAGACCGGGCGCGTGCGCACTTGCTACGCGGCCCCGCCGGTGGCGGCAAAGGGGAGGGGGGAGGGCGGTAGTGGATCAACAGGGGAGGACGAGATGTCCGTCACGTTCCGCATCGCCACTGCCGCCGACGACCGCGACGGCCCGACCGCCGCCATCAGCACCTGCCAGCTCGCCGCGTTTCACGCCCTCCTTCGCGACGAGGGCGAACGCTCCGGCATCGTCCTCGCCGACCCCGATCCGGAGGAAGGCGGCTTCCTCTCCAACCATCTTGAAGCGCGGGTCTGCCCGGTGGCGCTGGCCACGATCGCCAGGCTGTTCGACTATGATGAGGCGGTCATCACCGTCGTCGAGGAAGCCCAGTTCCGCCGCCGCCGCATCAGCGTCTGTCCTGTCAACCAGGCCGGCGTGCTCGCCATGCGCGTTGCCCTTACGTCCGACCTCGGCCACGAACTCGACCTCGCATCGAGCAACGCTTTTGCGCTGCTCGAAAGCCTCGGTCTCCGACCAGACAGCGTTGGTGAAATCCCGGTGGATGCGGTTCGCGCGAGACTCGCGCATCCGGCTGTTCGCCGACGCGCCGCGATGGAAGGCACCAGCGTGTATCTCGATCGACTTGATCGGCTTCTGACCACCGCCGATCCCGATGATGCGCCCCGGCTGGAATGGGCATAGCCTCCGTCCAATCCACTCCACAGCGCAGGGCGCGTCGCTCCGGCGGCGCGCCCATTTTTTTGCTTGGAGGGCCCGAGATCCCGGTCGCAGCCGGCCCTCAGTTCCGCGGCAATGCTCGGTCGTCCTCGCTCACCGGTTGGCGAAGCAAAGAGTCGATCGCGCGCTGCGTATGGCTGGCAGCCGCGACCTCCTCCGCGGTCCCGAGATAGACCAGCGACTGGCGCAGCAGCGCCAGCGCCAGCGCACGCGCGACGACCTGCTCTGACGGGTTCGTATCCATGTCCCGATCCCGAGCGCGAAGGTGATTCCAGCGGCAGTCGGCGGTGCGCCCAGCCAACAACTCCCGCGCGCTAGGCGCGGGAGCCGGGGCTGGTAACACGTCGAGACATGCGCCTACGCTTTTAGTGCCGAGGCACCTGGACATATGCGCAGGCACCCCGGCGTGATCACTCACCCCGAGTTGCCGTTCTCGACGGGATTACCAGTCCCGGCGCCGCCCGTTTTGCAGCGCCCGAGCGGACTAACATGTGGCCGGACATCGAACCATAAATTTGTGGATCGAAGACACAGGCGACGGCCTGCCGAGGCCACCGGCCACGGTGACCTCGGAGAACTAACCGCCGGGCTTCTGACGCGGTTCGGTTAACGCTTTCTCCCCGCAAGGGCGCGCACCTGGCAGCACGCTGGAGCCGGATGGCTCGCCCGCCGCCGAGACCCCGATCAGGCTGCCGGAACGTGGCCGGTCGGCACGCCGCCCCGCATCACGGCAGGGAACCAGTCGCACACATCACGGCCTCCCGCCGGTCCCCAAGCGGGGGGATAAAAATCTCTCACAGACTTCCAAGGATGTCGTTGAGGGAGCCGCCGCGTCAAGGACGGCGGGGCCCCACCATTTTCTTCGGCGAATCGAGGCCGATCCCCACCCTTCGGCGATAGTGGCCGCCGAAAAAAATCGTGACCCCCACCGCCGCTGCGCGGCGCCGGCGTTGCCGGCGTCCCTGACCCGGCGGCTCCCTCAACGACGGCCATTCCCCTGTCATTCAAGACGACAGGAGGCTTCCATGCAGACCATCTCGACCGCCGCCCACGCCGACGCCGCCAACTACCTCGCCGCCCTCGCATTCGCCGAGCGCCGCGCGCTTCACAGCTTCTTCGACCAGCACGTCATCGAGGAGGGTGACGGGCGCTACGTCGCCATCGACGAGGGCGACTATGACGCGCTGCCGATGACGCTCATCGACCGGGTCGTACACACGGTTCCGGGACGCATGTCCGACGAATTCTGAGCATCGGGGAGGGGCTGCGGCCTCTCCCCCTTTTTTGCTTGGAGAGGTGCGGTCATGGGGGGCATCGAACCCCCCATGACCGCGGGGGGGGGGGGGGGGGGGGGGGGGGGGGGTGGGGTGGGCGTACGCCCCCCCCCCCCCCCCCCCCCCCCCCCCCCCCCCCCCCCCCCCCCCCCCCCCCGCCGCGGCGATGCCGCGGCAGGTGCGGATTCAGGCCGCCAATCGTTTCTCGACTTCCTCGATACCAAGTCGCTTGATGCGATCGGCGAGGTCCGCCAGTCGCCTGGCATCGAGCTTGAGCAGGCCCGACTTCTCGACCGTCGCGATCGCCTGCTCGCGCTCGCGTTCCTCCAGCTTTCGCCGCCGCTCATTTAGCCGGCGCTCATCTTCCTCGAGCGCCAAACGCTCCTGTTCCAAGGTCTTTGCCATAGTTGCCTCTTGTGAAGGCTAATCGGGCTATGAACCGGTCCGTTATACCGATGACAGGCGCGGCCCGAAAGGCGTTTCAGGGAGCTTGGGCGGATCGGGCTGGCGCCCGAACACGGCTCTATTCGCTAAGGTCCCGTGCCGACCCTTCAGGCCGACAAGCGACCTAACCTCACGGAGCCGAGGCTGGCGCCTCGTCTCCGCCCATGCGGGTCACGATCCTCGCCTGGTCAATGGCGTCTTCGGCCGCAATTGCATCTGCGACGCCCGGGAACAGCCCGTAGTTTTCGCGCCGGCACGCCACGGTTGGCCGGACATCCCGAGGGCTCGACGCTTTCCCGCCGGCACTTCCGCCTGGCGGCGGCCTCATGCCCCGCCGGAACCGGGAGCGGGCACTTCCCAACATCACTGGATCGGGACCGGGACCAACGATCGGCCCCATAGGAGATGCACACCCTACGCACCTGAAGGTGCAGGGTTTCCGTTGCTGCACAACGGCTTAGCGCGGAAGGGAAGGGGAGTACGCTGTAGTACGGTGGCGGGGGAGCGTAAAAGTCGCAGATTTCCGCCATTCTCTGGTACTACCCGAGACTACGGCGCGGGCGGGTGAGAAGACCGGCTTGTCGCTGCCCTGCCGCCGAGGTATAAGCGTCGCCATTCTTCAGTCCCCACCAGCCTCCCTGCTAGGAGGTTGGTCTTGGCTACCAATTATCGGCACTACAATATTCGCCTGGAGCGCTCCCAATGGGATCGTCTCAGCGCGATCGCAGCCGATCAGAAGCTGACCGTCGCCGACATCATCCGGTCGGCGCTCGACGTCTTCCTCTCCTCCTCCGATCTGCTGACCGCCAGCCAGCGCCGCCTGGCCCGCATCAGCGAGTTTCAGCAGCTCGCGCTCGATGTCATCATCCGCGAACAATACCCCGAATTGCGCGACCGTCTTGTAGCCGAGACCGACAAGCGCCTGGTGCAATATCATGGCGCGTGAGGACATCCGCTCGAATGGGCAGAACATCCCGCTCACTCACCACTCCGCGCGTGGTCGCGTGCAGCGCAACTCCGGCAATTTCACCCGCGGCTCCCAGCTCCTGACCCACGAAATGCTGATGTGGTTTTCGGGCGCCCGGCTGCCCGTCATCGCATGGTTATTTGCCTTCCTTCTTGCCTGGTTCGCGATCCTGTCATTCCGCCTCGACGAGCATGGCTTCCAGCTCGTCTGCATGAAGCTCTACGCGACGCTTTGGAACTGGATCGAGCTCAACCCGAACAAGCGCGTCAACGTCACGCTGCCCAACGGCGAGATCATGCGCACGATCATGCCGGCAGTGCCGTTCATCCCCGAGGTCCAGCAGGCTTGGGCGACGACGATGCGGGCCTTGATCGGATCTCTGCTGGTCTCGCTTTTCGTCGTCGCGCCGCTGGCGATCTGGTTCATCGATCTCTCGCGCCGGAGGGGCAAGACGATCCTTCAGGAGCGGCACGAACGTGGCGCCATGCTCGTCGAAAATGGCGTGCTTCAATCCGAAATCGCCCAGCACAACCTCGCCAGCTTCGAGGACGATGCGCGCAAATTCTTTCCCGCGCTCTCGCCGAAGGCCGTGCTGAGGCTGACGTTTCAGGAGCGAAAGGCGGGCGGCATTCACCACCCCTATTCGCTCGCCGGCGTGCCTTACCCGCACCGCATGGAGCAGTCTCACACGATGCTGATCGGGACGACCGGATCGGGCAAGACCACCGAGCTTCGCAGCCTCGTCGCGCAGATGCGCGACCGCCGGGACAATGCCGTCATCTTCGACCTGACCGGTGCCTATGTCGAAGCCTTTTTCGACCCCACCCGCGACACGATCCTGAATCCTATGGACCAGCGCTGCCCGGCCTGGTCGATCTTCAATGACTGCCGCACGCACAGCGAATTCACCGCCGCTGCGGCCGCGCTGATTCCCTCTGACGGCGGGTCCTCCGAACCCTTCTGGGCGCTGGCCGCACGCACACTGTTCATCGAGATGTGCATCCGGCTTCAGGAGCGGGGTCAGACCACCAATCTGGCGCTGTCCGAGAACCTGATGACCGCGGATCTCAAGCGGGTCCACCGCTTCCTCGCCAACACCATCGCCGATCCACTGACCGCCCCGGAAGCCGCTCGCATGGCAGAGTCGATCCGCGCCGTGTTCAACACCAACGCGCAGGTCCTGCGCTTCCTCCCCGACGAGGGCGAGCAGTTCTCGATCCGCGACTGGATCACGGGCGAAAAGCAGCCCGGCGCGATCCTCTTCATCACCTCCAATTACGTCGATCTGCCCATGAACCGGGCGCTGCTGACGCTTTGGATGGACCTGTGCATCAATCGCCTGATGACCATGCCGCGCACCCGCTCGCTGGGGATGTGGTTCATGTTCGACGAGCTCGGCGCGCTCCACAAACTGCCCGCCATCGAGAACGGCCTGCAGACCGCCCGCGCGTTCGGCGGCGCCATGATCCTGGGCATCCACAGCTTCGAGAAACTGGTCGAGGTCTATGGCGAACAGGGCGCCCGCAATCTCGCGTCGCTCGCCCGCTCGAAGCTCATTCTCGCGACCGCGGACCTCGACACAGCCGAGCAGTGCGCGCGCTACATCGGCAACCGTGAAGTCCGCCAGATGGATGAGGCCTACAGCTACGGCTACAACAACAATCGCGACGCCTCGACGCTGACACCCAGGAAGCAGGTCGAACCGCTCGTCATCGCCGACGACATCACCAACCTGCCTTCGATGCACGGCTTCGTGAAGTTCCCGGACGGCTTCCCGGCCGCGCGCATTCTGCTCGAGTGGAAGGACTATCCCCAGGTCGCACCGGGGTTTGTCGCCAGACCCTCCATGCAGCCCGTCCGCTCGCGCCGCGGCGAGGAGGCATTCGCGGACGAGGGGGGTGAGGCGGGCGGTCGCGACGGCGCCGTTCAGATCGTCGATGAGGTGGTCGATACGACCAATCTCGCCAAGGAGATGGCGGCGCGGATCCTGCAGATGCCTGCCGCCGAGCAAATCACGGAAGCCGATCGGGCGGCGCAGCGTGCCGACGACAAGAACGAACAGTCGACCCCCGCCAGCCACGCTGCCGACAAGGCCCAGGCGGCACGCGAGAAGGCGGAGGGACACGAGCCAGCAAACCGCTCGTCGGACGAGCGCCGCGACGGTCGCGCCGCGCCGCCACAGATCAGCCAGGTCGAGAACCAGACGCTAGTTGAACTCCGCCACGGCATCGCCGTCGGCCGCGACGACAGCGATCTCGACATGGGGATTTGATCGATGCACTCGATCGCCTCGGTCCGCTCCGCATCCGGTGCCGCGAACTATTTCGCGAAGGACGATTTCAAGGACAATTACTACACCGCCGACGGCGCCTCGGAGGTCAACAGCTGGAGCGGGGCAGGGGCCGAGGCGCTCGGCCTGGAAGGCGAGGTTTCGCGGGAATCATTCGAGGCGGTCCTGAGCGGGATATTGCCAAGCGGCGAGGGCGTGGCACAGGTCGAAAACCGCCGTCACGGCCTCGATCTCACCTTCTCGGCGCCGAAGTCCGTTTCGGTCATGGCCTATGTCGCCGGCGACAAGCGCGTGCTCGCCGCCAACATGGCAGCCGTCCAGAAAACCATGGCGTGGGTCGAAAAGAATCTCGCCGAGGGGCGCAAGGATGTCGAGGGGCGCAAGGTGCCGGTCCAGACCGGCAATCTCGTCTATGCACTCTTCCAGCACGACACCAGCCGCGCGCTCGATCCGCAGGCCCACGTCCATGCCGTAGTCGCCAACCTGACGCAGATGCCGGACGGCAAATGGCAGGCGCTTCATGCCGACAAGATCTGGAGCCACAATGCGACGATCGGCGCCATCTACCACGCCTATCTGCGAGCTGGATTGGAGAAGCTGGGTTACCAGGTCGAGTTGAAGGGCAAGCACGGCACCTTCGAGATATCGGGCGTGCCGAAAGCGGTGATCGATGCCTTCAGCCAGCGGCGCGAGGCGATCCTGGAAAAAGCTGCCGCGCTCGGGATCGTCTCGGCCAAGGGTCGCGACGGCGTCACCACCACGACCCGCGATCCCAAGCTCAACGTCGAGGACCGCGACGGGCTCGTTAAAGGCTGGATCGACAAGGCGGCGGGGCTCGGCTTCGACGGCAAGAGCCTCCTCGCCGCAGCCGAAGCCCGCGCCGGCCAGCGTCTCGGGGCGGGGCCGATCGAGCGCGGATATCGCGCGGTGAGCGATGCGATCGCGAGCGCTCGCACGTCGCTCGGCGGGCTCCTGCGCCCACGCGATCCTCTCGTCGACAGCGGGCTCGCCCGCGCTACCCAGTCGCCGGCGGTTGCGCGCTCGCAGCTCGCGGTCGCGTCGGCGGTCCGGATCCTGGCGGAGCGCGAGGCGGCGTTCAACGTCCATCTGCTCGCGAAGACTGCGTTGGACCTCGGCTTGAAGGGCGTCACGATCGACACGGTCGAGCACCGGATCGGCGAGCTCATCGAGACCCGCCAGCTTCTTCCCGGGGTAGCGCGACCCGGCGACAAGGGCGTCCAGATGGTGACCACGCAGGAAGCGCTGCGCACCGAAGAAGCGATCCTGAAAAGCGTCGAGGCAGGGGCCGGCAAGGCAGACCCGGTCGTCTCGGCGAGTGCTGCACCCGAGCGTCTGCAGAGCGTCGCCGATCGGCCGCTCAATGCCGGCCAGCTCGCCGCCGCGACGCTGATCCTGTCGTCGCCCGACCGCACCGTCACGATCCAGGGCGTCGCCGGCGCCGGCAAGTCGACGATGCTGCAAGCAGTGGCCCGGATCGCTGAAGCCGAGGGCCGAACTGTGCTCGGCCTCGCGTTCCAGAACAAGATGGTCGCGGACCTGGCCGAGGGTGCCGGCATCAAGAGCCAGACGATCGCGTCCTTCGTCCTCGCCAACGAACGGTTCGTCACCGAGCGCGATACGCCCCGATACGAGGAAGCGCGGGCCCGACTGGCAGGCGCCTCGCTGGTGGTCGACGAGACCTCGATGGTTTCGAGCAGCGACATGCTGACGTTGCACCGGATCACCGAGGCGCTCGGCGTCGACAAGCTGGTGCTGGTCGGCGATCGTCAGCAGCTCTCCTCGATCGACGCCGGCAAATCATTCGCGATGATCCAGGCGGCCGGAGGGACGATGGCGCGGATGGATGAGAACATCCGCCAGCGTACCGACACGCTGCGGACGGTCGCCGCGCTCGCCAATGTCGGCCGCGCGGGCGAGGCGATGAAGGTGCTGGGCGACAATGTTCATGAGAGCGCCAGCGCGCCCGAGACGGCGGCCGGCATGTGGCTCGCATTATCGGCCGAAGACCGCGATGCCACCGCCGTGTTCGCGTCGGGCCGCGCGTCGCGCGCGATCATCAATCAACGCATCCAGGATGGGCTTGCGGCCGAAGGAACGGTGCGCGGGCAGGGTATCCACCTCACGGTCTACGAGCGCGTCAATCTCACACGCGAGGAGTTGCGCTATGCCTCGACCTATCAGGTCGGCCAGACGCTCGACGTCGGCCGCGGCGGCGCGCAGGACATCGGTCTCAAGCAGGGGCGCTACGACGTCACCCGCATGCTGCCGGGCGGCAAGGTCGAGCTCAGCGACGGGCGGCGGCATATCCGCTTCGATCCCCAGAGCCTGTCGCCCACCGAGAAGCGGGATCGTCTCGAACTTACCCAGAAGAAGGACCTCCACGTCCGCGAGGGCGACCGCATCCGCTGGACCGCGAACGACAAGCCGCGCGACCTTCATAACGCCGCTCTCGCGCGCGTGCTGTCGGTGGACGCCGCGGGGGTGACGGTCGAAACAGCGGGCAAGCAGACTCTCACGCTGGATCTCGGCGATCCGATGCTGTCGCGGCTCGATCTCGCCTACGTGCTCAACATGCACATGGCGCAAGGCATCACGACCGACAAAGCCATCACGGTCATGGACAGCCACGAGCGCAACCTGTCCAACCAGCGGCTCTTCAATGTCGGCGTCACCCGTGTGCGCGACGAGCTCGTCATGGTGGTCGACGACAAGGGGAAGCTGGAGCGCCAGCTCGACCTCAATCCCGGCAACAAGACCTCGGCACTCGAGACGCTGGGCCGCATCGACATCGACGGGAAGAAGGGGTCAGCCGCGCCGGCAAAGTTCGATCCCGGTCCGATCGACGGCATCAATCTGGCCGACGCGGCCGACCTTCTCGCCGACTTGCCGCCCCTTCCGGACGGAGCCCTCACGCCGGCCGCCGCGCCCGCAGCCGCATCGAAGAGCGGCGACCTCACGGCCCCGGCAGACCTCAAGCCCGACAAGGGCGACCTGCTGCCGCCGCTGCCGGAGCGCAGCCTCGGACTCGATTTGTGAAGGTAACAGCCGGCGCGGTGCCGGCAGACGAAGGAGACGACCGATGGGATGGGAGTTCGATGAAGGCGGCAAGTTCGGCAGCGAGAAGGCGGCCGAGGACTACGCACGGCGTAACGGTTTGAGCAATGCCGACTTTCGGACCCGGCGGAAGGGTGACGGTGTCGAACTCGAGATCCGCCGCTCCGCCGTCGACGGCCGAAGCCTGCGCGATAGCAATGAGGGGCGCAAGGACGGCTGGTTCTGACGCGCGATTCTGAAAGGGAGATCAAGCTATGCCACGTCTGATCGATCAGCTCGGCAGCGCGCCGTTTGCCGCCATAATCTTTCTGGCCTGCATCGCGGTGCTCTTCGCGCTCGTCAAAGGTGTCGGTGGATCGCCGGCGCCGATTGCGAAGCCGTTCCTCACCGCGCGCGAGCAGGCGATGCTCAAGGCACTCGAGCATGTGCTGCCGATGTATCGAATCCATGCTCAGGTCGCCATGGGCGCATTGCTGGCTGCTCCGCGCCGGCCGGGCAAAACTTTCAATCCAGCCGATCGCAACGCGTTCTCTCAGAAGATTGTCGATTTTGTGATCGTCGATCCAACGGTTGGAACGGTCGTTGCCTTGGTCGAACTGGATGATCGCTCGCACGATGCCGCGAAGGACCTCCTCCGTGACTCGATGACGGCGGGGGCGGGTTACACAACGATCCGCATTCCTAAGTCAGCTCGTCCGACAGTCGCAGCGGCAGTCACCGCAGTCGGTCATCTGCGGGGCGGGGAGTGAGCTGCACGACCTCCTCGTCCGTTACCCGCGCAATCATCGCTCGGCATCGATCCGGTCCAGACTTGCCATTGAGGGGAAGTGAGCGGCGACACACGCTTTGAGCGCGACGATCCTGATCGCCTCGAACGTGCTGGAGGTAGCCGGGTCAAACAGTCAGATGGTCTCGCCGCGTCGAACCCTAGCAGCCAAGATTTGCAGTGCTGAGAGGACCCCGGGCATCGTGCTCGCGGCGGCATAATCGTAAGCGCCTCGCAGCCGATCATATTCCAGCCGGCCGATAACCACGGGCCCTCGAAGCGGTGGTCGAGCAGACTCATGATACTTCTGCGTCGCTCCACCAAGCGTCATCAATATGCGGCGGATCGTATGATATCACGCGACGTCAGGCTTCTTGCGAACCCTTCCGTTGAAATCCCTTTTTCCGATCGTCAGCCCTTTCCAGCGCAGGATATCGTACGCCGTCGTAGCGTGAAAATAGAAGTTCGGCTGCGAGAACGAGAGCAGAAAGCTCTCGGCCGTGAACTCCATCCGGTTATCTCCGAACTCGAAACACATGTCCTGACCTATGAATGCCTCGACCTCTTCCGGACGGATGGCTTCAAGTGCGGCGATGGTGGCCAAGATGCGCTCGTTGAGGCCGCTGAAGCTGTCCGGCGGCAAGGTTTGGTCGGGCGAAAAGCGCCCCTGCCGAACGCCCTCGATAGCGCCAAGGGAATGCACAGCCACGGATTTGATCTGGTAAGCGAAAGGATTCATGTCAGCCGCTAGGCGAGCGTCAATGATCTCGTCATCCGCCCAGTTTCGCTCAGCGCAGAACGTCTCGGCCTTGCCCAGGAGACGATGCACCGATCCGAGGATCTGGAGCTGAGATGGTATGATTGCTTCATAGAGCGTGATGGACACGTAACTCTCCTTGATGCGGACTATGCGCTCTGCGCGCGGCGGCATGTTCGAAACATCCTGCCAGGCTCGGCGATGCTTTGCGCCGAGAATTACAGGAACATCCCAATGACGATAGCGCGGGGCAGCGGTTTGTCATCCGTGACACTTTACCCGGAAGCGAGAGGTAAAGTGTCATTGATGACAGCCTTGAAGAGCTGAGAGTTGGCGTGGTTCCGGCAGGGTCAATGAAAGTCATGGCTTCGGATGCGCATCAGCTCTTCCTCGTCCGGAACGGCATTAAACGGCGGATAGGCGAGCGTTCGCCCTCGCGGTGGCCAGCTCGGATCGCGCGGATCGGGACCAGCTCCATTCTTGGCGCCATCGCCGCGTCCCGGCGCAACGGTGAAATCCATCTTTCCGATGGATCTTAGCATGTCGTCATGGTCGGTGATGCGGTCGCAGATGATGTGGATGACCTCGCCCTCCTTCTGCACCCTGCCGCGCATCGCGATCATCGAGGCGGACATGACCTGGCGGCGGTAAATCTCGAACCGGTCGGGCCACAGGATGCCGTTGGCGATACCGGTCTCGTCTTCGATAGTGATGAACAGGACTCCTTTGGCGGAACCTGGACGCTGGCGGACGAGGATCACACCGGCGACCTCTACGTTGCGGCCGTCGCGCACCGCCGGGAGATCGGCGCAGCGCATCACGCGCATCGTATCAAGCTGACCGCGAAGGAAGCTTATCGGGTGGCCGCGCAGCGATAGCTGAAGCGATCGGTAATCCTCGACCACCTCGCGGCCATCGGTCATCGCGCGGAGCGCCACCGACGGCTCCAGACCCTCGGGCGAGAACCTGTCCTCACGCGCGTCAGCGGCAGCGAACAGCGGCAACGGCGCTTCGCCGAGACCCTTCACCTTCCATAGCCCCTGGCGGCGGTTTTCAGCGAGGCACTGGAATGCGTCGGCTTCGGCCAGACGCTCGATAGCGGCTCGGGGTACGCCGGCGCGCCGCCAGACTTCTTCGACACTCTCGTAAGGCGCTGGCCCGCGGGCCGCAGCAATCGTGGCACCGTGAACGTTGGCGAGCCCACGGACTTGCCCGAACCCGAGCCGGACTGCCATATAGCGCCTGCCGGTTGGCTCCAACGTACAGTCCCAGTGACTGTGGTTGATCGACACTGGCCGCACCTCGACGTCATGCCTGCGGGCGTCGTCGACGATCTGGGCGGGAGCGTAGAATCCCATCGGCTGCGCGTTGAGCAGCGCCGCGCAAAACACGTCGGGATGATGGTGCTTCATCCAACACGACGCATAGGCGATCTTGGCGAAGCTGGCGGCATGGCTTTCGGGAAAGCCGTACGAACCGAAACCCTCGATCTGCTTGAACGTCCTTTCCGCAAAGTCCTTCGGATAGCCGCGAGCCACCATCCCGCTGACCAACTTGTCATAGAAGTGGCTGACGCCGCCCGTGAGTTTGAAGGTGGCCATCGCGCGGCGGAGCTGGTCGGCCTCTTGCGGAGTGAAACCGGCGCCGACGATGGCGACCTTCATCGCCTGCTCTTGAAAGAGCGGCACGCCGAGAGTCTTCTCGAGGACGGCGCGCAGCTCGGGCTTTGGATATTCGGGCTTCTCCTTGCCCTCGCGGCGCCGAAGATAAGGATGGACCATGTCGCCCTGAATCGGTCCCGGCCGCACGATCGCGACTTCGATGGTGAGATCGTAGAACTCCTTGGGCTTCATGCGGGGCAGCATGTTCATTTGGGCGCGGGACTCGATCTGGAAGACGCCGAGCGTGTCGGCCTTCTGGATCATCGCGTAGACGTTAGGGTCATCGTCCTGCAGGTCGGCCATGCCGACGCTGATGCCCTTCTCCTGCTCCAAGAGGTCGAACGCGCGGTTGAGGCAGCCGAGCATGCCCAGGCCCAGCACGTCGACTTTCATGAATTTGAGGGCGTCGATATCGTCCTTGTCCCACTCGATGATCTGACGATCCTCCATCCTAGCCGGCTCGATTGGCACGAGATCGTCGAGCCGGTCCTGGGTCAGCACGAAACCGCCGGGGTGCTGAGACAGGTGTCGCGGATGACCGATCAGCTGGCGGGCGAGCTGAAGCGTCAGTTTGAGCCGGTGATCTCCGGCGTTGAGGTTGAGGCTGGCAATCTGCTCATCGGTGATCCCGTCGACCGACCAGCCCCACACGAGCCCGGTCAGCATCTTCGTGAGGTCGCGCGGCAGGCCCAGCGCCTTACCGACCTCGGCGACCGCGCCGCGGGTACGGTAGCGGGTCACCACGGCGGTGAGGGCGGAGTGGTGACGTCCGTAGGTGTCGTAAATCCACTGGATGATCTCTTCGCGTCGCTCATGTTCGAAATCGACGTCGATATCGGGCGGCTCCTTGCGCTCGCCGCTGACGAAGCGCTCGAACAGCAATTCGTGCTTGATCGGATCGATCGACGTGATGCCGAGCAGGAAGCAGACACAGCTGTTCGCCGCGCTTCCGCGACCCTGGCACAAAATACCGCGGCGGCGGCTCTCGCCGACGATCGAGTTTACCGTGAGGAAGTAGGGCGCGTAACCTAGCTGGGCGATCAATCTCAGCTCGTGATCGATTTGGGACCGATAGGCCTGCGGCACGCCGCCGGGAAACATGCGAGCGGCCGCCTCTTCGGTTAGTGCCGCTAGCGCCTCCTGCGCCGTTCGCCCGGCTATGATCTGCTCATACGGGTACTGATACTGGATCTCGCCAAGGTCGAACCGGCATTGCGCCGCGATGTCGGCGCTGGCCCGAACAGCGTCCGGGAATCGGGCGAACCGCCGCTCCATCTCGGCGGGGGACTTCAGGTCACGGTCCATGTAGCGCTCGCGCCGGAACCCGAGCGCATCGATCGTCGTCCGTTCGCGGATGGCGGTCATCACGTCCTGCAACGGCCGCGCCTCGCCGGTGTGATAGAGCACATCCCCGGTAGCGACGCTCCGCACGCCCGCAGCACGCGCCATCGCATCCAGCTCGTAAAGTCGCTGGGCATCATCGGGCCGGCGGCGAAGCGACAGTGCGAGATAGCCGCGCGATCCGAACACCGCGCGCAGCTCATCAAGGCGAGCGGCGGTGGCGTCGTCTGGCATATCCGGCACGAGGATCGCCACCAGCCCGTCGGCATGCGCTGCGACGTCGTTCCAGTCGAGGACGCAACGGCCCTTGCCGCCGCGCGCCTTGCCGATCGACAGGAGGCGCGTCAGCCGCGACCAGGCGGTGCGGTCGGTCGGATAAAGCAGCGCCGCGCGGCCGTCGGTCAGGTCGACCCGGGCGCCGGGCATCATGCGCACACCGGTAGCTTTCTGCCCATCCCAGCCGCGGACGACGCCCGCGACGCTACCCCGATCGACCAACCCCAGCGTATGATGACCGAGCAGCGCGGCTGCGGAGAACAGTTCCTCGGGCGAGCTGCTGCCGCGCAGGAACGAGAAGTGGCTCGTCACCTGAAGCTCGACATAAGTCGCCGCGGGCCTCTCCATCACCCGAACAGCCCATGCATGTACCAGCTGAGGTCGCCGGTCGTTGTCTCGACGCCGTCGCCGCGGCGGAACAGCCAGAAGCGCTCACCGCCCTCAGCTTCCACCCGGAAATAGTCCCGCACCGCCCACATCTCGCGCTCGTTGCGCCACCACTCGCCATGGATGCGTTCCGGGCCATCGCCGGCGACGACGCGATAGCCGCTGCCGCGCCACGCAAACCGCCGCGGCGGCTGATCCGGCAACAGCGCGACGACGTCGCCGAGCAGCTCTGGTCGACGTAGCAACCGCACGGGCCGCTTCCACGTCGGCCAGCCAACCGGTGTCGCGAGCACGTCTGTCCGCCGGGTCGCGCGTTCGGGTACGTCGCTCTCCTCTGCGCCAACCCGGAACAATGCGGCCTCACCGACGCGTCCGGCAAGCTGGTCGACCAGCGGCGCGATGTCGGCGGGACGATCGTCGCCAACCAGCGCCGCACCGAGCGACACCGGTGCGAGATCTTCGATCCTCGGGGCGGCAAGCGCCACCGCCTCGATACCCAGCCCCGGATCGATCCGTTCGACCCGCATCGCTAGCATCCGCGTGAGATGCTTCGCGTCGCGCGTTGCCCGCGCGGTACCAAGACCGATACGCTGCTCGTCGCCGTCGACGCGCAAGCAGGTCAGCACCGCGGCGCGAAGACCGAGCCCCCGTGCCTGCAGCACCGCCACCATGTCGTCGACGAGATCGCCAATCACCTGGGTGATCGCCTCAGCTGTACCGATCGGTTCCAGCAGCCGGCGCATCACGCGCGGCTCTTCGAAGGGTACCACCGGGACGATCGGCTCGGCGACCATGCCGCGGGCCTGGTCGAGGCGAGTGACCGTCGCCATGCCGAGCCGCCGCGCGAGCGGACCGCGCGGCATCGGATAGAGGTCGGAAATCCGCTCCAGCCCGAACCTGGCGGCCGCATGCAACGCCTCCGGCGTCAGTCGCAGCGCGGCAAGCGGCAGGTCGGCGAGGGTCTCGGCTTCGGTGCCAGGTGGCAGGATGGTGGCCGGCTTGTCGCCGTAGCGCGCCAGCGCATGCGCTGCGCCCGGGGTGCCGGCGATCGCGATGCTGGCGGTGAAGCCGATGCGCTGGAGGAAGCGCAGTAACCGGCGGCAGAAGTGCGGCTCGCCACCGAACAGATGGGTGGTACCGGTGAGATCGAGCCACAAGCCATCCGGTCCGGCGACGCTGGCGGAAGGCGTCCAATGGCCGACCGCATGAAGCGCCAGCCGGTCGAGCCAAGCGCGATCCTCATCGGGCTCGGCGTCGCGCACGTCGAGATCGGCGACGAGCGCGCGCGCATAGGCCGCAGCCATGCCGGGGCGCAGGCCCAGCTCGAGTGCGGCCGGGCACGTGGCGGTCAACACGTCCTTCTGGCCGATCCGCTCGATCAGGACGGTCGGGCGACCCCATGTCTGAGCGATCGGGGCCGGCATGGCAGGCCTGCGCGCCGGGGCACCTTCGTCGGGCGGCATTGCCTTGAACGGATGATCGGCAGGTTCGCTGCGCCGGCCGAGCATGCGCTTGGGCGGTTGTTGATGCGCGGGCAGCGAGGCGATCGCGTCCTCGACCGACGCGCGCGGCGGAGCGCCGTCGCGTGGCCAGGCCGCGGCGCCATGATCAACGAGCGCCCAGCGGGCGCCCGGCCGCCAGCCGCCGCCGCGCGGCACCGAGCAGGCGCCAGGATCGTCATCGATCGGCGGTGCGAACCTCGAGCGTGTGGGGGCCGGCAGCGCCTCAGGCAGCTTGGCTGGCCGCTCCGACCGCCGCAACCGCTCGATGGCGAGCTGGGGCAGGTAGAGCGAGGCGACCCTGGTCATCACACGCATCGAGTTCGAGGGAGAAGGGATTACCGTTGCGCTGCCGGACCAGCTCGACCGACCAGCGCGGACGACCGACGCCGGGGTAGGGCAGCCTGGCTGACGACACGCAGCCGATCCGCCAGCGGGTCATCGCCGACGAGGGCTGACCGAGCGGACAGCGATCGAGCGAGCGATGCCGGCGGTAGAGCAGGATCGGCGTCCCGCCATCCGATGCGGCGAGCTGGAGCCGGCGGGTCGCGGTCTGGTCGGCCGACTTCACCTCGGCGACCACGCAGGCAAGCGAGCCGAACCGCAACGCATCCTCGGCCAATGCCAGCACCTCGGCATCCTTGCCCGCCTCGGCGTGGAAAATACGCTCAGGGCCGAGCCCGACCTGTTCCAGCCCCGGCGCATAAAGGTCATAGCGGCTCAGCGCCCACAGCACTGTGAATCCTGGCTGTGCTGCGAATCGGGCGGCGATACCGGCTGCGAACAGCGTGGCGGCCGCGTCGTCGTTCAGCGAGGCGGTGGCAGCGGCTATCTCGTGGAGCCCGGCGCCGTCGAGCCCGCCGCCGGCAATCTGGCTATCGACCGCTTCCAGTCCGAACGCCAGCACCGGCCCGCGCTGGCTCTGGGCCTGCGCAAGCTGCGCGCGAAGCGCGGCTATTTGATCGGCACCGGGCCGATCGGGGGACGACGAAGGTACGGGCATCGGTCAGCATCGACTCACTTGTTCCTTTTATGTTCCGCTTACTCTTGGGATTCGTCAAGCCGGATGATTGATTACCAAGCCGCATGACTTCGATACGCAACTCGCGGGTTCGATCGCCCAAGCTATCCGTCTCTCGGGCGTTAACATGTAGCGGCTTAGCCTGTGGGCGCCTCGTCCCCGATCAGCCGCAGCGTCAACGGGTCGCGCTCGCCGCCAAACCAACGGTCGAGCGCCGCGGCGATGAGCGCGTTGGGACGGGCTGCCTCGAACAGAGTGAGCGATGAGCGCAGCTTCGTGGCATCGATGTCGCCGAACACAGCCTCGGCATTGCTTGTCGCGAGATCCTGCAGCGCAGCGACGCATTCGAGATAGCGCGGACCCAATACGGCGTGGTCGAGATAAGCGCGGGCCTCCTCGAGCGACCGGACGGCGAAATGCTGCGCGGTCGAACTGCGCCCGAGCCCGGCGAACTGTGGAAAAACATACCACATCCAGTGCGAGCGCTTGGCCCCGCGCCGGATCTCGGCGAGCGCGGTCTTGTAGCTGAGGGTCTGAGCCTCGACGAAGCGGTCGAGCGAGTTGGTCCCCGGCATGTCAGAGCAGCGCCGGTTCTGCGGCCGGGAACACGCGCGTGACCGGCAAGCTGCCTTTCGGCAACGCTCGCAGCACATCCTTCGCCGGCACCGACGGATCGAGCCAGTCGGCCCACTGGTCTCGTGTCAGTGGGATTATCTGACGATGATGATATGGCGCGACATCCTCACCCGGCTCCATGGTCAGCATGGTCCAGGCTTCGCCGGATGGCGCTGTGCGCCAGATGCCGGCGATGCAGAACCAGTCGTGTCCCTTCAACGTGAACAGCCACTTCGTTTTGCGCTTCTGACCTGGCTGCGGTTCGGTGAACTCATAGAAGCCATCGGCGAGGATCAGGCAGCGGCCGGAGGAAAATTCGCGACCTTCGCTGCGGAAGTTATAGACGGGCCTGCCGCCTTGCCCTGGCCAGCTCCATCTACGACTGACCAGCTCGCCCACGCCACGTTCGCCATCGACACCGCGTACTATCGGGGCTGAATCGCTGATCTTGATATCCTCACGAGCTGCCACGTTTGGCGTGCCTTCGGGGGTCTTGATCTTGATCTTGAGGTCTTCGAAGTCCTCCATGATCGAGGCGACGTCCACCTCAAGCCGATAGTCATTGCACACGCGCCCCAGCCTTTCTTGCGACCTGTCGTCGTTCCCAGTATGTTCCGGCGCGATGGAGTCGCCCACACCATTTGATATCGATGCCCCGCCGGGGGGCAGACGTCCCATCATCAGGCGAAATCCGGATGACGCCAGCGAAATCGAGATGGTCGAGGCGGCATGGGGGTCGAACCCCCGGTTCAGCGATGGTGCCTCGTTGCGGTTCGTTCGCTCGGAGGGCCGCACTTTCCCGCGCCATCGCTGCCTGGTTCCAGCCAGCGAGTTTCACATGCGCGTGGGGGACAAGCGCTACCGCGCGACCCTCGAAAGCGGCAACTTCTTCTATCTTGCCGCCATCTGGGAGCCGGCGATGGGCGAGTGGCCGCTCAGCTTCCGTATCATCACGTTCGCGGCGAACGCGGAGGTTGCACGCTACCAGGAACGGCATGGCGCGATCATCGAACGACGGCACCGGATGCAATGGCTCGACGCTACCGTTCCGGAGATCGACCTGCTGCAGACGCCGCCAGAGCGGACATTCCTCGTCGAGCGGCTCCTAGGCGGCGGGACCAGCCAATCGGAACTCGCGCTGTGACCACCGAAAAGAAAGGAGGATGAGCATGGACGCGCTAGCGGACGTAGAAGATTGGCTGACCCAAGAGGCCGATGAGATCCTGCTCGAATATCCTCAAACATCCCCCGCCGACCTCGCCGCGTCATTCGAGCGAACGATAGCGAACTACGACGGCGATCGGGACATGGCTGTGGCTATCATAGCCGAGCTGAGGCGCCGTGCCGACGCGGGCGTACGCCTTTGGCCTAGCCAACCCTCCGCGCCGGAGGCGACCGATGCGATTACGGACGACGACATACCGTGGTGATGTATCCGAGACGGTTCAAGCCGAACTTTCCTAATCTGCGTCGGGCATTGGTCCTCGGCGTGGTCGTTGCCTCATTTTCCTGGGCGACACCCGCATTGGCCGATCCGTGCGAGGGTGTTCTGCCCGCTCGCGGCGCCGCCTTCTCCGGTGTCGTTCGTTATGTCGGCGATGGCGACGGGCTTTGCATCGGACCTGCGGGACGGCCCGACCGATGGATCGAGGTGCGCCTCGCCGACTTCGACGCCCCGGAGCTGAACGAGCCAGGTGGCCAGCGTGCGAAGCGATTGCTCGCTAGCATCGTCATGGGGCGGTCTCTCACCTGCCACGCCGGCCGACGGAGCTATGACCGCGTTGTGGCGCATTGCAGCTTGGACGGGCGTCCGCTCGGCAATCTATTGCGCGGCCGCGGTGGTCTTGAGGGCGGCCGATGAGCAGGGCGATGCAGACCGACCTGTTCACCCCGCCGCTGCTGCCTGGTCTGGCTTTAGCAGCCGACTTCCTCGCGCAAGCCGAAGAACAGGCGTTGATCGCCCACATCGATGGCGCCGAGCTATCCCCGTTTCGCTTCCAGCAATGGACCGGCAAGCGGCTGACCTGCTCTTATGGATGGTCCTACGACTTCGAAACCGGCCGCTTCGGGACGGCCGAACCGATCCCGGAATGGCTGGAACCCCTCAAGATACGCGCAGCCGCCTTCGCCGGCCTCGAGCCCACTGACATCGCCCAGGCCCTGCTCATCCGCTACGACCCGGGTGCCGGCATCGGGTGGCACAGAGATCGTCCGGTGTTCGAGCACATCATCGGCATTTCGCTTGGCGCGACGGCTCAGATGCGGTTTCGGCAGCGCGGTGCTGCCGGCTTTACGCGCGCAATCGCGCCGCTCTTGCCGCGCTCGATCTACCATCTGACCGGTGAGGCCCGCCATTTGTGGGAACACAGCATCGCTGCGCTCGAAGAAGCGCGTTGGTCGATCACATTTCGTACTTTGGTGAAGCCGGGTTGAAGCCATCCGGCAGTGCTGGTCGTTAGGAGGGGAGCACCAGCGGAGCACGGCTTTGACCCCTTTCGACTTCTGGACCGGCATGTGGCGTAGCGGGCAGGCGATGGCCGACGCCGGCATGAAGATGGCGCAGATGGCCGATGCATCGCGCACCGTCATCGAGACCCGATCACAGGCGATGTTGGCGGCGTCGCGCGATCCCCTGAACGGCGACTATGCCGAGCTCAGCCGGATGGTGCCGGAAAAGGTCGCGGCATTCGCAAGGGCCGGGGCTTCCGCGGTCGACGATCTTCAGGCGGTCCAAGCGCAGGCGATCGCTAACTGGCAGATGATGATGGGCATAGCGCTCAAAGGCCGTGCAGCTACGCCGGCCGAGGTCGGGACCATGACGTCTCGCACGGCGACGATAATCGAGCGGAGCGCCAAGGCAGCGGGGAGGGCGCTCGCCCCTGTCCACCGCAACGCTCGCCGGCTCACCCGTGCGAAGGCGCGCAAGAAAGTCTGAGCAAGGCGACAAAGGGGATTCACACGCGACTCGGCGTCGCGTAGATTCCTGCTATGTTCCATCAGGCAGACCTTTTCGACCAGCTGCGGCCTTCAAGGCGCGCCATGGATACGCCGATGCTGCTGGCGACGATCGCCGGCGCCTCGCAGCGACCCAAGTTCGCCTACATGCTTCTTCAGCTGATCGCTGAGATTGCCGACGAAAAAGGCCAGGCAGGTCCGAGCGTTGCTGTCAACGGCGCGGCGATGCCGGTGCGGGATTGGCTTTGCGACGGTCTAGTCCCGATGGCGCAGCGCGACGCACGCCGACGCTCAACGGTCCAAGCGGTGCGCGAGGACCTCGAGAAGTCGAACGCGCTTCCTGTTGATGCCACCAAAGCCGATCTTCTCATCGAGCAGAAGGTGCGTGAGCGCGTCCGCCGCTCGGGTCGTTGCAACGTCAGCCGGGCAGTCTCGGACCTTGTTCGGGCCGGGCTGCTACGGCGCCATTATCAAGGCTACCGCGTCGATCATGAAAACCGTGGGGCGCAGCGCGAGGCGGTCTATACGATCGTACCTGACGCGCTCGCAGCCCTACGCCGATAATCGACCCACCATCCAGCGCTAGTAGACCGGCCACGGACCAGCGCCTTCTTTGGGCGGACAGAGCCAGCGTGACCGCCGGCTCAAGGAGAAGGTAGCTCCCGCTGACTTTCGAGAAGCGCTAGCTGGTTCTGAATGGTCTGCAGCGCAGGGCGAACGACGTCGAGCAGCGCCTCTCCGGCAGGAGTTAGAGACAGACGTCGGGTAGTCCGTTCAAGCAGCAGAATCTGGTGCCGACCCTCCAGTTGCTGCACTGCCCGGGTCAATGCCGACTGCGATACGCCAAGCCGCGATGCGGCTTTCGTGAAGCTGCCCATTTCAGCCACCGCTGCAAATGCTACCAGATCGGCTAGGTCGTCCCTGGACATGCGCTAGCACCGGGTGCCGGGAATGCTGCTTGCCGCGCTGTTTGCTGTGCCTAGGATTTCATTAGGAAAAGGCCTGCCGCTGCTTGTACGCAGCGTCACGCGCCTTTCGAGCGCGACGACGGCCCATCGGCCTAGCGCCCGGCCTCCACTACGCTGGCTGACCAGCATATCGGGAGGAGCGCGCCGCTTTCGTTCAGCAGGACGAGGGAACGTCCCGCTCGGCAAGATAGCCATGTTGCAAATCTCGATTTATATGCGTCACGCATACACTGATTGGCGGGCAATGTCTATGCGTCACGCATATAGTTTCGTCCATATGAGGCGCGGCATCGCTGCACCCTGGCTCGCAAGGCTCTTCCGCGCGCTTAAGGAGATTGCGTTGATCGGCGTCCCATGGTCGAAAATGCGCCGCCTGAATTGCGGGGCCTAGCATGATGCTGTCGTGGCTCGATGTCGCTCTGTGTGCGCTATCCTTCGGCTTCGGTTTCTCCGCCAACCAGGGGGGCACGTGCCTGGTCGCGGCTGCTGACGAGTTGGTCCGACGACGCCCCCCAAGAGTTTTCATCGGACTTATCGCAGCATCTGCGGCTGCCGGCCTCACTGCCGTGCCGCTCGCTTGGACCGCCGCGACCGACGGACCATCGATCACCGCAGCCGGCATCCATATTCCGCTCGTGGTGGGTGCCGTTGCTTTCGGCATCGGAGCCCTCGTCAACGACGCGTGCCTGTTGGGATCGCTCGCTCGTTTGGGGGACGGGGAAATACGGCTCTTGGCACTGCCCTTCGGATTGTCGGCCGGCATCCTGCTCATTGACCAAGCGCGACTTGCTCCCTTCGCGACGTGGCCGAGCCCGCTTTCGACGCCGAGCCTGCTGGGTACGGTCTGCCTGCTGAGCTTTCTGATCGTCCTGACGCTAGCATCGATCAAGCTAACGGCCACCGAGCCTCTGCTACCTAGGACACGATGGCCACTGGCATTATCGATGCTGGTCCTTGGAACGACCGGCGGCGCGCTTTTTGCGCTGTCGCCAGCCTGGACCCTCGCGCACTTGTTGCAGCACAGCCTTCTGCTCGGAGATATGCGCACCGGAATTTTCGCATTTCCGGCCGTTGCTGCGTCGGTCTTGGGCGCACTGGCCGCCTCGGTGGGTCAAGGCACCGTGCGCCTGCAGACGCCTTCGGCTCGTGACCTCGTCCGCACCTTCGGCGGCGGCCTTCTCATGGGAATTGGGATCGCACTCATCCCCGGCGGAAACGACGGCTTGATCCTGTCGGCGATACCTGCGCTGTCGCCAGCCGGATTCGCGGCTGTCCTCACGATGACCGCTACCATATTGCTTGGCTTGATCGGACGCCGCAGACTGACCCGCGGCGGGCGCATCGATCCTCACCGAACATAGCTGCTGATCAGACGATAGGCCTTGGCTGGTCCTGTCACGTCGATGACGGTCTCGAATGCACTCGGCAGCGCAAGAACGTAACGAACCTCGTAAATGTCGTCACCGCAGTGATGGACGTCGTCAGCTACCAGGCGTTCGCCGTCCAAGGCATCGAAGATCAGGCGCACGAAGTCGCTGCCTATCGCCGGCCCATCGGCAAAGGCGACCGTGAAGCCTCTTTCGGAGGGCCGATAGGTGTAGCGCCGGTGAGACGACAACTCCCGGCCGTCTCGCAATCGAAGCGTTCCACACTCCCGGTATCCGAAGGCGCCATCAGGTTCGGGCTCGAAGATCGCCTCGCCCCGTAGCTGCGCGCCGGCAGCTTTGATGTCGCGATCAAGCTGCCAGGCGCCGCTCAGACTTTGAAGGAGGCCAGGCCCTTCAATCACGACGAACCGTCTCCCAGCGTCTTGTACACGCGCTGACGCGCTTCAGGCCTATGACCTGAAGCGCGAGCAGGCGTCCGTCACGCCAACTGCGCCGGTCGCCGCTCGACCGAGTTGAAGAACAGAACGAGCGACGCTGCGAGGAGGACGGCGTCCTTTAGCAGGAACTGGCCCGGCGCGGCTGAAATGGCAGGGAAGCCTCCCGCGCTGGCTTCGGCGACGCCCGGCGTCGTCACGAAGAATGTCAGCGTGATCAGATAGGTGGCAACGGACATCAGCGCACCCAGCGCCGAGAAGATCGGCCGAAACGCGCCGATAGCAAGAACCGCAGCCGTCGAGAGCTCGATGACCCCGATGAAGTAGCTCTGCCCCTGCGTTCCGAACATGCCGAGCCAGCTCATCAGCGGGCTATGCCCGATGAACGGAGCGATCCCGTCAGCCTCGTACATAGTGAACTTCATGCCACCGAACCATAGAAAGACCAGGACGAGCGCCCATCTCAGCAGCGCCAGGTCCTTTCGGCCTTCCTCAGCAACATGAAAGCGATATCGGTTCAGAAACGGCATCTGAAACTCCTCATTGAAGATAATGTCGGTTGTGGAGGGACGAGTGGCTCAATGGCGCCGCGTGCCCATCGGGCAGCCAAGACATCGTGCCTGATCGCAGAAGCGGCACGTCGACAGCGCGCTCTGCGGATCGTCGAGCAGAGATGTGAGAATGGTGTCTGCGATCCGTTCCAATACCGCGCGATCGTTGTCAGGAACCCGAACCAACAAGCCGGCGACCGCTGCATTTCGCAGACCGAGAAGTTTGGTTCGTTCGGCCTGTCCCCGCCGCGTCAGCGTGATATGGGCGACGCGGCGATCGGACGGCGATTGTGATTTTCCAACAAAGCCTTGATCATCAAGTCGCTCGACCACGCGAACCGTTCCGGCGTGTGAGAGGCGAAGGATTCGGCTGATCTGATCAATCGACATCCCCGGCTCGTGACCGATCGCGATCAGCGCGGCTGCGGTTTCCCCGCCCGCGGTAAACGCTTCGGCGATCGCGATCCGCACCCGATCGGACACGGCCTGAGAGAGCGCGCCGAAGACATTGATCAGTCGATCTGAGGGCTCGTCCATCATCAGCATGACTCAACGGGATATATGCGTCACGCATACACCTTCAATCAGCCCATGTCGAGTTTGAACCGGAAATAGTTGCGCCGATTGTCCGGAACACCTCTCGTCGGATGAGGTGTTTGAGGATCGCGAGCCGGGCGCAGAGATGACGGCCGGACCGCGTGTGTCCAGCGTCGGCGTCTCGTCGTCCGGTCAGCCCTCCAATTTGCCCATCTCGAGCGCTGTATCGGCCATGCGGGTCGCAAAGCTCCACTCGTTGTCATACCAAGCGAGCACACGAACCAATCGCCGGTCGACAACGTCGGTCTGGGGGAGTGCGACGATCGACGATTCGGTCCGATGGCTCAAATCAATCGAGACCAGCGGCTCGGTCGTGACGGCCAGCACGCCCTGCATCGATCCACTGGCCGCATGCCGGATGGCTTCGTTCACTTCCTCAACGGTGACGTCGCGCATGGCGGACACAGCCAGGTCGATGACCGACACATTGGGGGTCGGAACCCGTATCGACGATCCGTGCAACTTGCCCTTCAACTCCGGCAGTACGCGGCCAATGGCGTTCGCCGCACCCGTCGACGTCGGGATCATCGAGAGAGCGGCAGCGCGGCCTCGATATGGATCCGAGTGGACGGCATCCAGCGTAGGTTGGTCACCGGTGTAGGCGTGAACCGTCGTCATGTAACCGCGCTCGATACCGAACAGGTCGCTCAGAACCTTCGCCACGGGTGCTAGCACGTTCGTCGTGCAGGACCCGTTCGAGACGATCACATCCTCGGGGGTCAACGTATCGTGATTGACTTTGAAGACGATCGTCTTGTCGGCACCCTCGCTGGGCGCGGAGACGAGAACGCGCTTCGCGCCGGCGCGCAGATGTGCGCTCGCCTTGTCCTTCGAAGTGAAGAACCCAGAGCACTCCAGCGCTATGTCGACCCCGCACCGCTGATGAGGCAAGTCCGCAGGGTCGCGCTTCATGGTAACTTCGATCTTTCCAGAGCCGACGTCGATCCAGTCGGCGCCGATCTCGATTTCGCCCGGGAAGGGACCATGAATGGAATCGTACTTGAGAAGGTGCGCCAGGGTGCCGACCGATGCGAGGTCGTTGATGGCCACCACCTCGATGCCCTGACGGCGAAGCTCGACCATCGAGCGCAATGTCAGGCGACCGATGCGCCCGAAACCGTTGATCGCGACCCTGACCGTCATGCGCATTTCCTTCAGTTGCCGAGAAATGGTCGCTGGCAGCGGGCATCGCCTCGCCACCGTTCGGAAGAGATTTGAGACTTGAGCCGACGCAGTATATATATGCGTGACGCATAGACCTAATCGTCAGCGCCTAGCAGGTCAATATCGCAAGGCGGACGAACGACCGAGGCGAACGCCCGACAGCACATTCGCTACCGTTGCGCTGGCAGGCATCACGCGAAGTGATGGCCCGAGGACAGAACAGGAGACGTGAGTGGTGTCTGACCTTGAAGCAGAAAAGGTTCTCGCGGCCAGACGAGCGGTTGATGAAGTCCAGGACGGCATGCTTGTCGGCTTAGGGACAGGCAGCACGGCAAACTATGCGGTAAGATGCCTGGCCGAACGGATTGCCAGCGGGCTCCGCATCACGGCGGTGGCAACCTCCCGAATGACCGAAGTCTTGGCCCACGAACTGGCCATACCGCTGACCTCCATGGAGGGTCTCAGCTCAATCGACCTCACGATCGACGGCGCCGACGAGATCGATCAGCGTTTGCAGGCGATCAAGGGAGGCGGGGGCGCCCTGCTGCAGGAAAAAGTCATCGCTGCCGCGTCGGCCCGCGTCATAGCCGTGGTTGATTCCAGCAAGTTTGTGACGCGGCTGGGCCGCTTTCCGCTACCGGTCGAGGCCTTTCCATTTGCTACCGAATTCGTCGGAGCGCGCCTTGCTGATCTCGGAGGCCAAGTCTCTCTCCGAATGAAGGACGGCCACCCATTCCTGACCGATCAGGGCAACCACATCCTGGACGTTGCGCTTGGGTCGATTGCGGATAGTCAGCAGACCGCGCTCGCTATTTCATGCATTCCGGGCGTCGCCGGACACGGCCTCTTCCTCTCTGAGATCGACACCGTCGTTATTGCCCGCGGCGGCACGGTCGAGCTCCGGCACGCGGAGCGGTCGTGAAGCCAACCCGACGGCTTGCATCGATCGATCGCACCGCCACATCGTCGACGAAGCGGAGGAAAACCGCACGAGACCAGGCGTTCACTTCGCTGTCATAGCCGCCGCGTATCATGCCGCTCGACAGCCCGTCGCAAATTCTGGAGAGCCAGACGGCTGCCAAATCGACGTAAAATCTTGATATTATTGCACTTACCCGCATTCGGGCCGCGTGTGTCAAGCCGCGCCGAAGCTTGCTGTCTATGCGCCACGCACATATAACGGTGCGGATGGATGAACCTCGAGACCGTAACGTGTTCGGGGCGTTCGCACTCATGATCAGCGAGGACATCGTTCGCGCTAGTTCATCGCGGGCGCCCGAAGAAGGACCTGCCGCTTCGGCGCTGGCGCTGATTGCGCACAAGCCCGGGCTTTCGGTTAGAATGCTCGCGATTGGCGTAGGCCTGTCGCACGCGGCGGCGGTCCGACTTGCAGATCGCCTTACCAACCAGGGACTGATCGAGAGCCGGGCGACTTCGACCGACGGGAGGGTCCGCTCCCTGTATCTGACCTCGGCCGGTCAAGAGGCCAGCGCCGCGGTCCTGGCCGCAAGAGATGAGGTAATCGCCGAGGGGTTGTCGATCCTCAACAAGGGCGAAATGAAGTTTCTGGCTGACATCGCCGAGCGCGTGCTGCGCGCCCGCCTGGAGAACCTCGAGCACTCGTATCGCATCTGCCGCCTGTGCTGCTACGAAGGCTGTACCGATTGCCCTATCGACGCCGAGCTGCACGAGCGGGGGCTGGACCGCGCGTAAGGGCCGCGTCCATCCGGATACGTGCCGGTTTAGTGCTGCGCAATCAGGTAGGCAGCCAGGAAGCCAAGAACGGTGATCAGGCCTATGAAAGGAGGCGCATTCTCGAATGCTTCGGGGATCATGGCTTCGGCCAGCATGGCTAGTACGGCTCCCGCCGCGAACAAGAGGATCGCCGGCTCCTGCGCGGACGCCGAACCGAGCAGGAAATTCCCGACGGCGGCGGCGACCCCGATGAGCAGCGGTATCCCGATCCAAATCGTGTAGACGTACCGACGCGAGCGGCCCGCCTGCTTCATGCCCGAGGTACTCGACAGCCCCTGGGGCACGTTCGCCAGAAAGAAACCCGCGATCACCGCCAGGCTGATCGCGCCGCCGCCGGCGACTGACATCCCGATCACCAGCGCCTCGGGGATGCCGTCAAGCACGCTGCCTACCGCGATCGCCGATCCACTGCCGTGATGCTCTGCCTCGTTCGGCTGCTCCACGCATTCGCCGCAGCGCTTCCGGTTCTTCGCGCCGCGGCTGGCGAGATACCAGTTTATGCTGCTGAAAACCGCCGCACCTGCCGGCAAGGCGACGGTCGGCCACAAATCCGCCCCAGCCGCATCCGGCCGGACGACGAGTTCAGTGGCTATCACGGCAAACAAGACCCCGCCGCCAAAGCCCATGACGGCCGCAACCATCCGATGGCTGAGCTTGCCGAAGAAGGCGTCCGCAACGATCGCGCCCAAAAGCAGCCCGCTGCCGGACACCAGGCCCCACAGACCGGCCACAACGTACTCGGGGATCGGGGAAACAGGAGAGCCCATTTACGCTCAGCCTCCTTCAGATGATGGCGAGGCGCAGAATCGCTCGCTTGTGCATCCACTGGCGATCGGACGGGCGCGTGACTGGCGGCGTTGCCACATCCTCACCGTTATCAATCCAGGCGCCAATTGGGCCGCGCGAAGTGGCAGCTATACCCCCTTGGGTGTTGGACGAGGTATTTCTGATGCTCCGGCTCGGCTTCCCAAAAAGGCTCCTCTGGATTGATCTCGGACAAGACCGGACCTGGCCATCGTCCTGACGCCTCGATCTCGTCGATGGTGGCCAGGGCGACGTCCATCTGACACTTGTCAGTATAGAAAATTGCGGAGCGATAGCTCGGACCGACGTCGCTGCCTTGCTGCTCGTACGTCGTGGGATCGTGGATCTGAAAGAAGAGCTCCAGCAGGGAGCGATAGCTCAGGACGGCCGGGTCGAAGACCACTTCCACCGCCTCCGCGTGACCATGATGATCATCGTAGGTCGGGTCCGCCGTCTCCCCGCCGATGTATCCGACGCGTGTCGAAATGACCCCCCGTTCTCGGCGCAGCAGATCCTCCATGCCCCAAAAGCAGCCGCCGGCGAGTATCGCTCGCTCCGTACGGCTCGCCCCGCCTCGGGCAACACCGTCGCTCACAGACCGCTCGCTTCCTGATCGATCATGGTCGTCCTCGCCGGATGCCATGGTCATGCGGCCGACTGGGAGCTGGAATCGGGGCTGGGCGCATCGACGAGCTCGGTTTGCACATCGGATCCGCGAATGAGCGTCAGATCGACGGGGCAGCGATCGGCGATCTCGAGTATCCTAGCGCGCTGTTCGTCATCGAGAGGGCCGTCGAGGACGATCGTGCGCGTGAACCTGTCCGGCGGCATCATGTCCGCCACCTTCTTGTGCTCCACCCTCGTGCTCGCCCGTTCGAGCGGGAATCCCTTCCGGTTCGCATAGAGGCGCATCGTCATCACGGTGCAGGCAGCAAGTCCTGCCGAGACCAGCTCATATGGCGACAGACCGCTCCCTAGACCGCCGACCGAGGCTGGCTCGTCCGAGTAAATCGTATGCTCGCCGCTGCGGACCTTGAGCTGGAACTTGCCTGCCAGCGTTTCGATGGCCTCGACCCCGCCCGCGGCCTCAACCTGCGGAAGATCGGCTACGAGGGGCGGTAGGTAGCGGTTCGCCCAGCTCGCCACCATTGCTGAAGCGAAGTTCGCGTCGGCCGCATCGGCGAGTAGATGATCGGCCATATCGAGCGACACGAAGCTCTTCGGATGGCGAGCGGCGACGAAGATGCGCGACGCATGCTCGATCCCGACCACCTGATCGACGGGGGAGTGCAAGACGAGCAGGGGGCGACGCAGGGCAGCGACCGTCTTCTCCACGTCCACCTCCTCGACGGCGTCGATGAAGCTGCGACGAATGAGAAAGGGCCGGCCGGCTATTTCGACTGATGCTTCTCCATCGCGCCTGACCGTGTCGAGATCGCTGGCATTGAAGACCTTCAGGATATGCTGGAGCTCCGCCGGAGCGCCGATGGTCGCCACGGCGACGATATCCGGCAGATCAGCCGCAGCCACCAATGCGGCAGTTCCACCGAGGCTATGCCCAATGAGGAGGGAAGGGGTCATTCCCGCGGCCGTCATCGCTTTCGCTGCGGATTTGAGATCCGTGACGTCCGAGGCAAAACTGACTGCCTCGCCTTGGCCGCCACCTATCCCGGTGCCAGCAAAGTCGAATCGCAGGACGCCGATGCCCGCCCGCGAAAGCGCACGGGATATATGGACAGCCGCTCGGCTGTCTTTCCCACACGTGAAGCAATGGGCGAAGATTGCCCATCCACGGGGCGTCCCTTCCGGCGACTCCAGGAGCCCGGAGAGAAGCCTGCCCTCTTCGTTTTCGAACGTGAACGATCTGCCCGGCACGTCGATACCTCCCGTCATATCAGGGCGCTGATCGACGATCTCTGCCAGCCCGCGAGAGGGGCATCGCCACCGCCTCGCGTTTCATTGGGCCGCACAGCATCGGGCATCGGCACCTATCACCACAGGACATGCTTTTTATATGCGTCACGCATATAGACAAGCCCAAACCCAAAAACTATATGCGTCACGCATACTTTTCCAAAGCGGCCGGTCCAGGTCGGCGCTGCGGGAAAGCGTGTTGCAGACACATGGGCCGAAGGGTGATGGAACTCAATCAGGTCAGCTATTTCATTAATTTGGCTGAGACGCTGAATTTCACCGAGGCAGCTCGGCTGAGCGGCGTGTCTCAGCCAAGCCTGACCCGCGCCATCCGTCGCCTGGAAGAGGAACTCGGCGGTGCGCTGATCCATCGTGACGGAAAGAACAGCCGTCTCACGGGGCTGGGCCAGGATGTCGAGGCAGAATTCCGGCGGATGCTCCTGGCGTTGAGGAGCGTGCGCGATCATTCCGAGAACTGGACGATGGGGCGGCACCGCGTCCTGGACATCGCCGTGGCGCCTACCGTCGGACCCAAGGCGTTCGCAGCTTTCTTCGAAGTTGCCTTGGACAAGGTGCCGTCGATCGAGATCAGGCTGCATTCGCTTCAATCGAGCGAAGACACGTCGGAGGTCTTGTCCGGCAAGTACCACGCTTGCATTCTGCCGCGTGAAACTCGCCCGGATCGCAAGCTCGATGTCCGCACCCTCTTTCGAGAGCGGTTCGTGCTCGCCTGCGCGGTCGAGCATCCGTTGGCCACGGTGGACGTCGTTCGTGGAGAGGACTTGTCGAGATATCCCTTGGTCGATCGTCTGAAGTGTGAGTTTCGTGATCAGATACTGGAGCATTTTGCACGACGCGACGTGGTGATGCGTCCGCGCTTCCGTGCAGAACGGGAAGACTGGGTTCACCGCATCGTCGCCGAAGGTCGCGCGATATGCATCGTGCCGGAACGATCGGCCGCAGAAACCGGTCTGGTCACGCGACCGATCGAAGGGTTCACCCTGGAAAGAGAGGTGGTGATCGCAACGGTTTCCGGTTCGACGGCTCCGGTCGAAATCCGGAAGGTCGCGCAGCTCGCGGCCCGACATGTGTGGCAGTGAGCCACGCGGAGCGAAGCGTCAAAGCTATGGAAACTATGCTTACAGCGTATTGGATAAGTGATGTCGTCACTGCGATAGTTGATATGACGACAGATCAGTCAAGCTGAACATAGTGCGCCTGGCCCTCTAGACTTAGCATTGGAGATCGGATCATGAAGTTTGAGAAGACACAGGCGGCAATTGACCGCCTCACTCCCGAGCAGCGTCGCATTACCCAAGAGCACGGCACCGAGCGGGCCTTCACTGGCGAGTATAACGACAACAAGGAGCCGGGCATCTACGTTGACATCGTTTCGGGCGAGCCGCTTTTTGCTTCGACCGATAAGTTCGACTCGCGCTCCGGCTGGCCGAGCTTCACCAAGCCGATCGTTCCGGCGCACGTCAACGAAGTGCGAGACAGCTCGCATGGAATGGTGCGGACGGAAGTTCGGTCGGTGCATGGCGACAGCCATCTTGGCCACGTCTTCCCGGATGGCCCCGCCGACCGGGGCGGCCTGCGCTATTGCATCAACTCGGCAGCGCTCCGCTTCATCCCGCGCGATGAGATGGAGGCGGAAGGCTACGGCGAATATCTCGACCAGGTAGAGGAGGCTTAACATGCAACAGCGCGCTGTTCTCGCCGGCGGATGCTTTTGGGGCATGCAGGATCTGATCCGCAAGAAACCCGGCATCATCTCGACCCGCGTGGGCTATACCGGCGGCGACGTCCCCAACGCCACCTATCGCAACCATGGCACGCATGCCGAGGGGATCGAGATCGTCTTCGACCCAGAGGTGACGAGCTATCGAAACATCCTGGAATACTTCTTCCAGATCCACGATCCGACCACGAAGGACCGTCAGGGCAACGATCGCGGGCTCTCCTACCGTTCAGGCATCTACTACGTCGACGAGGAGCAAAAGCGCGTCGCCGAAGATACGATCGCCGACGTGGATGCATCGGGCTTGTGGAACGGCAAGGTCGTCACCGAGGTCAAGCCCGTTGGCGATTTCTGGGAAGCCGAGCCGGAGCATCAGGACTATCTCGAGAAGCGTCCGGGTGGCTACACCTGTCACTTCGAGCGAAAAGACTGGGTGCTTCCGAAGCGCCAGAATGACGGCGATGCGCAAGCCGCGGTCGCTGCCCGAGCGGAATAGGCCGCCGCCCTCACGCGCCATCGCCGACTGAGGCCGCATACTTCGTGACCGCATCGCCGTGCGATGCGGTCCTCGAATTGAAGCCTGACCGGCACCTATTCGGACCAAGCCTGCCCCGAGGATCGCAGCCGTATGCCAGAACTCTCCTCGTTCCCCATCGCGCGGCGATGGCCAGCGGCACATCCAGACCGGGTGCAGCTTTACGCGGCACCGACGCCGAACGGCGTGAAGGTCTCGATCATGCTCGAGGAGACCGGGCTCGCCTACGAGCCGCATTTCGTTGATATCTCCAAGAACGAGTCAAAGGACCCGGCCTTCGTATCGCTCAATCCGAACGGCCGAATACCGGCGATCATCGACCCCCACGGCCCGGGCGGCACGCCGATCGGCGTTTGGGAGTCCGGAGCCATTCTGGTCTATCTGGCGGAGAAGACCGGCCAGTTCATCCCGATCGCTCCGGCTGCGCGCTACGAGACGCTGAGTTGGGTATTCTTCCAGATGTCGGCGATCGGGCCCATGTTCGGGCAGTTGGGCTTCTTCCTGCGATGGGGCGGCAAGGACTTCGAGGACAAGCGCCCTCAGCAGCGCTTCGCGGATGAGTCCGAGCGGCTGCTCGAGATCCTCGATCGCCAGCTGGATGACCGCGACTGGATCGTCGGCGAATACTCGATCGCCGACATTGCGACGCTCGGCTGGGTGAACGCGCTCGTCACAACATATGACGCGGGCGACCTTCTCGGACTTAGCGATTTCTCGAACATAGCGGCTTGGCTCGAGCGCGGTCTCGCGCGGCCGGCGGTGAAGCGCGGGCTGCTCGTTCCGGCCAGAACCGCATGAGCGTCATCGCCAGCTATTACTACAACGAAGGAAAGCGCGTACGAGAAGTCGCGATCGACGAATGTGTCGCGCTGGACAAGAGCCGTTCGGGCTTTTGCTGGATAGGATTGAGTGAACCGACGACGGGCGAACTCCGCTCGCTTCAGGAAACCTACGGCCTGCATCCATTGGCCATCGACAACGCGATGCACCCGCAATGTCCTCCAAAACTCGAGGTCTACAACGACGAGCTATACGTGGTCGCCAAAACGGCCGAACTGGACGGCGACCGCATCCGTTACGGCAAGACGGCCATCTTCATGGGCCACAATCATCTCATCACCGTGCGACACGGCACGCCTGGCGCCTTGGGGAATCTCCGGGAGCAGCTTGAAGCCTCGCCGACGCTGTTCGGCAAAGGCGTCGATTACGTCCTGCACGCGATCCTGCACCGCATCGTCGACCAGTACCTCCCGATCTTCGAGATGATCGAGGACGACGTTCTGGCCATGGAGCGCAAATCGCTGGACGACTTCCTCGGCCGCAAGGAAGTCGCTCGCATCTTCGGGCTGAGGTGCGAGCTGACAAGATTCCAGCGGACCCTGGGAGCGATGGCGGAGCTCGTGCGCAAGCTCGTCCGCGGGCACTTCCCCTGCATCAGCACCGAGGTCCGGCCGTACTTCAACGATGTCGCGGATCATGTCTCGCGAGTGCAGACCATGGTCGACGGCCTCCTGCAGGTCCTGTCGTCCGTTTTCGAGTTCAGCAGCCTGCTGGAAGCGCAGCGGACCGGGGTTATCACCCGTCAACTCGCAGCCTGGGCGGCGATCCTCGCCGTACCGACGGCGATAGCCGGAATCTATGGCATGAACTTCAAGCACATGCCCGAACTGGACACCGCCTATGGCTATTTCGTCGTGCTTGGGGTGATGACGTTGTTCTGCGTCTTCCTGTTCCTGCGCTTCAAAAAGGTGAAATGGCTGTGAGCGCCGCTCAAGCGCATTCCTTCACCTGCGCTCGCTGCCAAGGTGCGGCGCACGCTCAAGCGATCCTGATCATAAAAGAGGCAAAGGTGCACTCATGAATTCTCAGGTCTCCGACGTTTTGGAAGCGGTGCAGTCATTCGTCGCGAAGGGCTACGATCGGGAGTATCGCGTGAAGGAAGGGCGCCTGGTCGATCTCGAGCTCGGATCGACTTTGGATGCCTGCGCGATTCAAGTAGATGCCGCACTGCGTCTGGAAAGTGGCGACGATGCCGAAGACGCCTCCAACATTTACGCGATCACCGATCCCGCAACCCAGCACAAGGGGTTGCTGATCGATGCCTTCGATGTCTTCGACGAAATCTGCCACCGCGATTTGGCCGAACGTCTTTCAGAGCAGCGCGAAACGACGCCGGCAGGCGATGAAGATGTGCCGAGCAAGCACGGTCTACGCAAGGTCTACAAGGCCGAGTTCGACAGCGATCCCGAGCGATACGTCTTGCGCGAAGGCTTTCCGGATTTCCCTGCCTGCCCCTTCGGCGGCGCCTTCAGCATCCTAGGTTTCGACACCGCAGAGCAAACCTACGTATGGCTGGTCACGAGCATCATTCGTGACCCGCGCCTCATCCGCATCCCGTACCAGGGCGAAGATGTCGTCACAGACGAGTAGCGGACTTGGTGCGGCGAGCAGCTCGCTGCTCTCTTCGGTCTACGCAAGCGAAATCAAACGAGGTTGTCATGCATTGGAACAAGGATCACGTTCGAGACACGATGCTCTCGCTTGAAACGGCTGCCTTGCAAAGCGCCCGCGAGAAGTATCTGGATTATGTTTCCACCGCCAGGCTCGATCGAAGCGAGCCGATCGAGAACGACGAACAGGCCCAGGCCGAGGTCGCGAGCGACTTTGCGGAAGCGCTCGATGACACGCTCGACGATTACGCCGATAAGCTCGACAAGCTCAGGACGATCGACTTCGGACCGAAGTCCGCAGTCGCGGAAGGCGCGCTCGTAAAGCTGTCGGGCCGCTACTTCGTGATCGCTGTCTCAACGAGCAAGTTCATGTGCCACGGGCAAGAGCTCATGGGGATCTCGACGATGGCACCGATCTACGAGGCGATCGAGGGCGCGCAACCCGGGGAGACCGTGCAGTTCAATGGCCGCGATCTTCTGGTGGAAGAGGTCGCGTAGGGCCTGACGTGGTCGTTCCTTAGCGCGTGGCGCTTCGACGCCGGTCCTGCTTTTGTATCATCGCGTCGAGCGCCCCCGTGATCATCGGTGCGCTCGGGCATCGGGTGGCCTTCACAGCCAATGAGTGCTCTGGGCACCGGTAGACGATGGCCACCGCTGAAAGGACCGTCAGCAGCGCAGCAGCGCACAAGAAGAGGCCGCCGGGACCAGCGAGGTTCATTGCCACTCCGCCGACCAGCGGTCCCACGGCGGTCCCGATGCCGTTGAGCAGCAGAAGACCGCGCGCGGTTCCCAGAAGACGAGCAGCTGGGAGATCGTCGTTCGCGACCGCGACGCACAGAGAGTAGATCGGAATCCCGAACCCTCCGAAGAGCGCTCCCGCGGCGAGCAGGAAGGGCAGGGGTGCCTCGGCCGTCAGGGCTACGCCTACGGCGGCCGCCGCAGATGCCAAGGCGGCGCCGGCGATGATCAGATTTCGAGGCACCCGGTCGGACAGCCAGCCGAGCGGCCATTGCAATGCGAGCGTGCCTCCAAGGACCGCAGCCATGAAGGCGGAGATTCCGGAAACATCGAGACCGATTTTCTGCGCAAAGCTCGGACCCATGCCCCAGAACCCGCCGATGGCTAGACCCGTCAGCAAGGCTCCGACTGTCGCGAGAGGGGACAGCGATAGGAGATCCCGGAGGGCGACCGGTTCCTGTTCGACTTCGGCCGGCGGGTGACTGGGCAGCAGGGTGATCGGCACCACCGCCGCTGATATCAGCACGGACACGATCAGGAACAGCGTCACCCCGGCAGGTGGCGCGATGTTCAAGAGCGCTTGGCCAACGGCCCACGACCCCATCGAGACGACGCCGAAGATCGACAGAAGCTGCCCGCGCGTCGAAGGCAATGCGTGCGCGTTGAGCCAGCTTTCCGTCGCCAGGATCATGCCGGCGTAGGCCACCCCGGTCATCATGCGCAACGGCATCCAGGCCAAAGGCTCCACTAGTGCGGCATGCAGAATCGCGGTGATCGATGCGATGGCCGCAAAGCCGGCGAACGTCCTCACATGACCAACGGACACAATGACGCGCGGCAGCAAAAGCGCGCCGATGGTAAAGCCCGAAAAATAGGCCGACATCATCGCTCCGATGCTGCCGCTGGAGAACTCCTCCTGTCCGGCCCGGACGATCAGCAGGGTTCCCAGCAATCCGTTGCCGAGCAGGAGAAAGGCGACGCTCAGCAGCAGCGCCGCCACGGGCGCAAGCGCGAGACCGCGCGTGGCAGCCGCCTTGACCGACTCCATCGGAGGGGTCATCTTCTGTCCCGCCAAACCACCCAGCGCCCGCATGATCGCCGTGCGATCGGCCGACGCGAGCCCTTGTCGCGGAAGGGAGGCGCGATCACTGCGGCATCTCGACATGTCCGCCGAAACCGAAGCGCATCGCCGAAAGCAGCTTGTCACCGAAGGTATGTTCGACACGGCTCCTGAAACGCGCATACAGCGCGGCCGAGAGGACGTTGACCGGGACCGCCTCTTCCATCGCCGCCTCGATCGTCCATCGGCCCTCGCCTGAGTCCGAGACATGGCCCGAGAACTGCTCGAGCATCTGGTCCCGCGCGAACGCCGCGGCCGACAGGTCGAGCAACCAAGATGAGATCACGCTGCCGCGACGCCACACCTCGGCAACATCGGTGAGGTTGATGTCGAAGCGCTCGTGCTCAGGCAGTTTTGCCGACGACCGGCCCTTGAGTATGTCGAAGCCTTCGGCATAGGCTTGCATGAGCCCATACTCGATTCCGTTATGGACCATCTTGACGAAATGGCCTGCCCCAGCAGCCCCGGCGTGGATGTAGCCCTTCTCCGCGCGCGGGTCGTGACCGTCGCGGCGGTCGACGGTGCGCGGTATCGTCCCCAGCCCCGGCGCAAGAGCGGCGAAGATGGGATCGAGATGATCGATCACCGGCTTCTCGCCGCCGATCATCATGCAATAGCCGCGATCGAGGCCCCACACGCCGCCCGACGTCCCGACATCGACGAAGTGGATGCCGCGCTCTGCAAGGCCCTTGGCGCGATGGATATCGTCCTTGTAGAAGCCGTTGCCGCCATCGATGATGATATCGCCCGGCGCAGCCAGGTCGGCGATCGCGGCGATCATTGCCTCGGTCGGCTTGCCGGCCGGCAGCATCACCCAGTAGATCGCCGGCTTGTCGAGCTTGCTGCGCATGTCGGCCAGCCCTGAGGCACCAATTGCTCCTTCTCGCACGAGATCGGCAACGGGCTCGGGCGAGCGGTTATAGACTACGGTGTCATGGCCGTGCCGGATCAGCCGCCGGGCTATGTTTGCACCCATGCGGCCGAGCCCGATGATGCCGATCTTCATATTCTTCTCCGCCTTGCAACATACGGTGTCGACGGCGGCCACATCGGACTTGCGGTATCGGGGCGCCCTTCAGGTTTCATGATGCTCGGGCAGGGCGCCGATACTCGGCCGCGCTGATGAAGCGGTCGAACGCTTCGCACCAGATCACCACCGTGTTGAAGGCGGCGACGTCGACGTCGGCCGGGACGGTTATGAGGAAACCATCGAAGGTCTTCACATCGCCGATGCGGCGTGACTTGTTCTTGACTGCGATGAACGCGTCTTTCGTGTCTACGAAGCGCGGGGTGAGATAGAGCTTGTAATCCGGACCGGGGGAGAGGCGGCCGATGTGCGCTATCCGTTCGCGCGACACCTTCACATCTCCCTCGCCCCAGTGAACGAAATCGCTGCCCTCAAGACGGCGCTCAAATCGCCCGGTGTAGAGCGCTTCCGCTTCGGTCGACGCGATCGCCGCCGCATCCGGCGGAGGCGGCGCCGTCAGGATCGGCAAAGCGTAGATGCCGGCGGCAAACCCTAGTGACAGTGTCGCGACATGGGTCGTGGCAAGGATGAGCCAACGGCGCATCGATCAAGCCCGGTCCAGATGCGCCACCAGCTTGTCCGCGTCGAGTTGGAAGTCCGAGTATACGACCGCGCCCTCGGCATCGATTACGCTAAACCAGGGCGTGCCGCGCGTCCGGTAATCCTCCATGAACGTGGGGAGACGCGCGCCATGCGGAATAGGGTCGTGGCCAAATGCGACCGGCAGCTCGTACTTCGACTGGTTTTCCCGTAGTTTCTCGAAGGTGTTTTCGTGCTCTCCCTCGAAAACCGTCTGAATCACCGCAAAGCCGACGCCCTTCGGCGCCAGGCCGGCATGAAGCCGCTGTAACGTAGGGAAGCCGTGCAGGTGGCAGCCGCGGCACCAGTGCTGAAACGCAAAGAGGATCTTCGGTCCTTGCCCCAGTTGAGAGAGTGTGACTGGGGTGTCCAGCTTCGTGCCGTCTCCCCCGATCCATTGGCTAACCCGGAGTTCAGGCGCTGATTGCTCGGGAGCGGCCACTGCGTCTCTCCTCCTCAGAGATGCCGTTCGACATCCAAATCAATGTCTGCAGACCACAGCGCCCAGCCAGTTGGATGGCCCTGGTGCTTACGATCTGCCGTGTCCGCGAGATCATGACCGCACCTTCCACAGGCTTCGATGTCGATCCGGGCGTCGACACTATGAAGTTCGCGCCATCTGTTTTCCAATAGCCGTAGGCTATAGTTTCGATAGCCAAGCTGTAAGCTCAGAGGCTTGGAGCGCTTCCTGCGAGCCAAGATATTCGATGTCGCAGATATCGATCAGGTGAATTGCCGCCTCGCTTCACTAAATAGATGGCATGACAAAGACACGAGTTTCATATCGCGAGCATCGTGAGCTCGGCGATGTCGCATGGCTGCGCGACTATGATCATGCCACGTCGCTCGCGGCCGCTCAGGGCAAGCCTGTGTTGCTGCTGTTTCAGGAAGTTCCGGGGTGCGCGACCTGCGTGAACTTCGGGCAGGACGTTCTGACGCATCCTCTGATGGTGGAGCTGATCGCCGAGCGGTTTGTGCCGGTGGCGGTCTTCAACAATCATCCCGGCGCTGATGCCAGGATAATGCGCCTCTATGGCGAGCGATCCTGGAACCACCCGGTCACGCGCTTCCTTCGCCCAGATGGAACGGAGCTTTTGCCCCGTCTGGCGGATCGGTACGATCCGCTCGCCCTTCACGAGAGGCTCAGCGCAGCTCTGGAAGCGCTCGGCGGCGACGTGCCGGCCTATTTCCAACTGCTGGGGCGTGACCTGCTCATCGAAAATGGCCTGAGCGAGAGGGGCATCTATACGACGCCGTGCTTTTGGTCGGGGGAAACGAGTTTCGCTCAGCATCCCGCCGTGATCACGACCGATGCGGGTTGGGTGGACGGCGAAGAAGCGGTGCAGGTGCAATTCGACCCGCGCGCCATCACCCGCGACGACTTGGACGCCTATGCCCGTGCAGAGGGCTTCGCACCGGTGGCGCGTGGTAGCTTTCGTCTAGACCGCGAGCCGCAATTCTACCTGCGCAAGAACGCCGTCCGCCATCTGCCGCTGTCGGCGGCGCAGCGAACTCGACTCAACCTGGCCGTGCCGTATCGCAACCCGATCCCTGACTATCTCAGCCCGCAGCAGTCCGCTTGGCTTGCCCATCCGCTTTTGCAGCGCGTGAGCGACGGAGAGACCTACCGCCAAGACATTCGCGATAGCTGGCCGGTGCTCAAGGCGAAGCTCGATTCCGCTTCCGAAGCCATTGACGCGAGATAGCTCGACCGAACCTCGAATTCATATCGGGGTTTGACTGGATCGCGTCGCGGTCGATCGCGGTGCAGCCGCTCGCGTTTGCGGACCACTCCCCAGGCTTTGCGAGTGCGCGAGGTGCCTGGGTCTTGGCGATCACGCGGCATCCAATGCTCTCACGGCTATTGAAACTATAGTCACAGGCTATTGGGAAACGGCAATGCTCCGAAGTTATAGTCAACACGTCGTCGTCACGAATCATGACGAACGAAATCATGTCTATACTGGCAGAGCATCAGGCACCTAGGTTTCACAAAGTTTATCTTCGTTTCGATCCGCGTGCGTAAGACTTGTGACGCAGGAAAGTGAGCTGAAAACTAGGCCGGGGCTGTCGCGACGAACAAGGGGAGTCCGGCATGGTCACGAGAGGTTTTACCGGTCGCGGATCGGGTAGCGACCAGTCCGGCCGGATTCCGCCTGGCCAGCATCTCGTCGAGAATTTTCCGGTCCTGACCGCGGGACCGACGCCGGACCTCGATACCGCGAAATGGAATTTCACGGTCAAGATCGGGCCGAAGCCGGTCAAGGTCTGGAACTGGAGCCAGTTCAACGCTCTGCCTCAGACCAGGGTGAAGAAGGACATTCACTGCGTCACGTCCTGGTCCAAGCTGGATACGGCATGGGAAGGCGTACTCATCGAGGACATCCTCGCGGACGCAGGGCTCGAGCAACCAACCGATTTCGTCCTCGTACATTCGTACGACGGCTACTCGACCAACGTGCCACTGGCGGATCTGCTTTCCGACAAGGCGATGGTCGCGCTCAAATATGCCGGGCAACCGCTTCCGCGCGATCATGGCGGCCCAGCGCGCCTGCTCGTGCCGCACCTGTATTTCTGGAAGTCGGCCAAGTGGGTGAAAGCGCTGCAGTTCACAACGCGCGACGAAGCCGGCTTCTGGGAACTTCGCGGCTATCACATCTATGGCGATCCGTGGCGCGAGCAGCGGTACACCCATGACTGATGGCGCCGTGCAGGCAGCGCCGTGGCAGAAAGCCGTGATTGACCGGGTCGCCCAACAGACCCCGGCGATCAAAAGCTTCTTCTTCCGGCTGCGCACGCCTTTCACCCATGTGGCGGGTCAGCACGTCGACGTGCGCCTGACGGCGCCTGACGGCTACACGGCGATGCGCAGCTATTCGATTGCCTCGCCAACCAACGATACAGGGGTCCTCGAGCTCGCCATCGAACGCTTGTCCGACGGGGAAGTATCCCCCTTCTTCCACGACGTGGCGGCGGTCGGTGACGAGATCGAACTTCGCGGCCCACTCGGCGGGCACTTCCTCTGGCCGGGGCAGGCAGCCGAGCCGATCCTCCTGATCGGAGCAGGCTCTGGCCTCGTCCCGCTGATGGCGATGATCCGACAGCGCCGCGAGATGGCACAGACTGTTCCGACAGCCCTGCTCCTGTCGGCCCGCTCGGCTCGCGACGTCCTGTTCTCGGACGAGCTGCAGGCCATCGAATTGGATGATCCCGCCTTCGTGCTGACGCTGGCGATCACGCGTGAAGCTCCGAGGCGTGCGACAGATTTCGCGCGGCGGATCGATAGCGCAGTCGTCCGGGAGGTGATCGGTCGGCTTCCCCGCACGCCGGCGCACGTCTTCGTCTGCGGGTCGAACGGCTTCGTGAACATTGCGACCGATGGCGCACTGCGCGCCGGTCTGGACGCCGCGGCAATCAAGACCGAGCGCTACGGTGGATAACGGCGCAAGTCTCGCCGCGTCCTCTCGGGCAGGGACGCTAAACCTCGGCGATCAGCGGGGAGGGCTGATGCGATGACGGTCGTGGCGCGACAATTTCATCTCAAGGCGCGTCCGGAAGGGCTGCCCGCATCTGACAACTTCGAACTCGTCAAACGATCGCTCGCGTCTCCGCACACCGGGCAGGTTCTTGTCCGCAATCGTTGGCTCTCGGTCGACCCCTACATGCGCGGAAGGATGACCGGGCGCGAAAGCTACATGCCGCCGTTTGAGTTAGGCGAGCCCCTGGATGGGGCCGCGATCGGCGTCGTCATCGAAAGCGAAGACACCGACCTCAGGCCGGGCGATGTCGTCAGCCACTTCGCCGGGTGGCGTGACTATGCGGTCATCGACGCCACTTCTGCCACCAAGATCGATCCTGCGATCCCGGAGCAAGCCTATCTCGGGCCGCTCGGGTTCCCCGGCTTCGCGGCTTACATCGGCGTTCTGCGGATCGGAAAGCCGCAGTCGGGCGAAACCGTCTTCGTCTCCGCCGCAGCCGGCTCGGTCGGTTCGCTCGCCGTCCAGATCGCAAAGATCAAGGGATGCCGGGTCGTGGCCTCCGCCGGCTCAGAGGAAAAGCTTCGCTGGCTACGCGATGAGGCGGGCGTCGATGCCGCGATCAACTACAAGGAGGCGGAGGACATGGCGGCAGCGCTCGACGCGGCAGCACCAGAAGGCATCGACGTCTATTTCGACAATGTCGGCGGGACGCATCTAGAGGCAGCGCTGAACGCCGCGAACGACTTCGCCCGCTTCGCCCTTTGCGGAATGATCGACCAGTATAACAGCGAGCCGTCCGGCCCCCGCAACATCTATGCCGCGATCGAGAAGAGCATCCTGCTGCAGGGCTTCATCACGATCCACAACATGTCCGTGTGGGAAGACTTCCAGCGCGACGTCACGCGATGGATTTTGGAGGGCGAGGTCAAATGGCAGGATACCGTGCTTCACGGCCTCGAGAACACGCCGGCTGCCTTCCTCGACCTCTTCGCGGGGAAGAACAGCGGCAAGATGGTGATCGACCTGCGCGACGATCCACAGGGAGGATCGTGATGCGACGACCGCAACGCGCGACCGCGACAGCATCCCGCTGCCTCATTCCAGCGCAATTCCAGACTCTCGGGAGACCAGCATGAGCCGCTTCGCCGAACCCGTCTTCGTGGCCGCCGGCCTTCGGACTCCGTTTGGCCGCGGCGGCGGAGCGCTAGCGGCATACGACACGGTTTCGCTGTCCGTCCCGGTGGCGCAGGCGATGGCGAAGCAGGCGGAGCCGGACCTAGTCGTGTGGGGAACCGTGATCCCGAACCTGGGCTGGAGCAACATCGCCCGCGAGGTCTGGCTCGATGCCGGGCTCAATCCGAGCGTGCCGGCATTCTCCGTAGTTCTCGCGTGCTCGACCAGCATGACGGCGACCTTCGCAGCTGCGGGCATGCTCGGCGGCGGAACCGACCTGACGCTTGTTGGCGGCGGCGAGGTCATGAGCAGGCCGTCGCTGGCTGTGACCCCAGAGGCATCGAAGCGGCTCACTGATCTCTTCGCGAAGGATCCCGCCGCCGCGCTGGCTGCGCTGCAGGCCCTCACGCCGCGCGACTATGTCCTGCCGACCAAGGGGTGGGCAAACCGCATCACCGGCAGGACCATGGGCGATCACATGGAGGAGACGGCCAAGGCCTGGTCCATCCCGCGCGAAGCCCAGGACGATTGGGCGCTGAAAAGCCACCAGCGTTCGGTCGCCGGCTGGGACGCCGGTTTCTTCGATGACCTCGTTGTCTCGCTGCCCGAATTGACGCGCGACGCTAACCCTCGTTCAGACACGTCGGCCGAGCGACTTGCCGCCCTAAAGCCAGCCTTCGACCGGGAGAGCGGTTCCGGAACTCTGACGGCCGGCAACAGCTCGCCGATCACCGACGGCGCGGCCGGCTGCTGGGTCGCCAACGCGGCCGGAGTGGCAAAGCTACCGTCCAATACGCCATATGCCCGGCTGGTCGACTACGAGGTGTCAGCGGTCGACCTTCACGCCGAAGGTCTGCTGATGGCGCCGTCCTATGGCATTCCGCGCCTGCTGGCTCGGCATCGGCTGAGCTATTCCGACATCGCGCTCTGGGAAATCCACGAGGCGTTCGCGGCCCAGGTGCTGGCGAACGTCGCGGCCATTTCCGACAGGGACTGGGTCCGCGCGAAGGCGGGTGTCGACGAAGACATGGGCCAGTTCGACTGGGACCGCGTCAACCCGAATGGCGGTTCAGTGGCGATCGGGCATCCGTTCGGCGCCACCGGCGCCCGCGACCTCAGCCAGGCGGTGAAGGAGCTGTGGGCGCTGCCGGCGGGATCACGGGCGATCGTCAGCATCTGCGCCGACGGCGGACAGGGCACCGTCGCGCTCCTCGAGCGCGTCTGAAGGGGGCCAGCAATATGAAAGCCATCCGATTCCATGAATTCGGCGCTCCAGACGTGCTTCGATACGAAGACGCTCCGAAGCCGGGCATCAAACCGGGAGAAGTGCTCGTCCGCGTGCTCGCCGCGGGCATCAACCCCCCCGACTGGTATCTGCGGGAAGGGTACAAGGCCCTGCCGCCGGAATGGCGGCCGGAGGTCGCGTTCCCGGTCATTCCCGGGTCGGACGTGTCCGGTGTCGTCGTTGCCGTCGCCGACGATGTGCAGGGTTTCGCGCCCGGCGACGAAGCATTCGGCATGATCCGTTTCCCGAGCTACGGCGACAGCCTGGGATATGCCGAATATGTATCCGCGCCGGCATCAGACCTCGCCATCAAGCCGCGGGCGATCGATCACGTGCATGCCGCGGCCGTCCCGATGTCGGGCCTCACAGCTTGGCAATTCCTAATCGACCTGGGTCACGACGAGCCTAATCCGCTGCAGCCGGATCGTCATCAACCGGTTCCGCTTGCCGGCAAATGGGTTCTCGTCAATGGCGCGGCTGGCGGGGTGGGCCATCTCGCCGTCCAGCTGGCGAAGCAACAGGGCGCGCGCGTCATCGCCGTTGCATCCGGCCGGCACGAGAATTTCCTGGACGACCTCGGTGCCGACGATTTCATCGACTATACGAAGACTGCGGCAGAGGATGTCGTGCGCGACGTCGATCTTGTGGTCGACGCTGTCGGGGGTCCGACGGTAGACCGCTTCCTGCGCACGATCCGACGCGGCGGCGCGCTCTTTCCGATCTTCCCGCTGGGCTTCGCCAGTCAGGACGAGGCGGCTCGGCTCGGTGTAACCGTCTCGGCGACGCAGGTCAGATCGAACGGCGCGCAACTCGCAGAGCTCGGGCAGCTGCTTCAAAGCGGAGCTGTCCGCGTTGCCGTCGACAGCACCTATCCGCTGTCGCAGGCGGCGGCAGCGCACGAGCGCGCTGCGGACGGGCACATTCAAGGGAAGATCGTTCTCACCGTCGGTGGCGCAGATCCGCGCCCTCAAGATGCATCTGCCGTGTCGTCGACGACATGGCCGCCGCGCACCGTCGGACACTGATGTGCGGCCGCCTGACCCGCCTTTCGCTCGCGCCCGTCGGCAGCTCGGGGCTGTTTCGATGCGCAACCGCCCGAGCGGGCACGCGCAAGCTATCTCACTCGCGCCGCAGAGATCCGCCGGAGCCTGTCGCGATTATGAATCCCGACCATGCGATCCCTCTACGGGAGGCGATCAGTGGCTCTGAATGCTGACACGGCGGACGTAGGTGCGATCCATCGCGCCAAGGCGCTTGCGGACCTGATGGTTCTCGACACGCCAGATGAGCAAGCCTTCGACGACCTCGTTTTCATCGCGGCAAAGGCCTGCGATGTCCCGATCGCGCTGATCACCCTCCTCGACGTCGACCGACAATGGTTCAAGGCAAAGTACGGCCTGGACGTTCGGGAAACGGAGATCGAGCACTCCGTGTGCCGGATCGAGATCGATCGCGGAGACATTCTCGAAATTACGGATCTGACCGCCGATCATCGCACCAATTGCAACCCGCTCGTCACCGGCGCCCGGCACTTCCGCGCTTACGCCGGCGCACCGCTGGTTCTGCGTTCCGGTGCCATTGTCGGCCGGCTCTGCGTCATCGACACCGAGCCACGCCCGGAAGGGTTGAGCGAGTTGGAAAGGGCGATGCTGCGCGCGCTCGCTCGCCTCGCCAGCGAGAACCTCGAGCTTCGTCGGACCGCAAGGGTCAGCAATCGCCTGACGGAGTTGCAGGCCGCCTTGGTCGAGATCGGCGAGGCCATTCGGGGTAGCGTAGACGCCGGGCAGATGGCATCAGCTACCGCCGCTATCGTCGGTCGCGTGCTGACCGCAGATCGCGCCGGTCTGGGGTCGGTCGACGACGCAGTCGAAACGATCGACATCAAGACCGACTGGACTGCGCCCGGCATTCTCAGCATCGCCGGCCGTCATCGCCTCGACGAGTATGTGAGTTTGCGGGAGCCGCTCATTTATGGCGACCCGCTGGTGGTCGCTGACGCTCTCACCGACGAACGCGCATTCTCTAACCTTTCGATCGCAATGCGCATCGGGGTTCGCGCGCTCGTCGATATGCCGGTCAGGGAACATGGCCGGACGATCGCCTTGTTCTTCGTCCATTCGGCGCAGCCCAGGCCTTGGCTCGCAGAAGAGATCGCGTTTGTCCGTAGCGCGACCGACCGTCTCGAAGCCGGCGTTGCGCGACATCGATCGGATGAGCAGCAGCGCATCGTGAACGGTGAGATCGCGCACCGGCTGAAGAACATGCTGACCATGGTTCAGGCGATCGCGAGCCAGACACTGCGATCGGCCAGCGATCGTGAATCGGTCTATGCGTTCGAACGCCGCCTGATGGCGCTGAGCGCCGCGCATGATGCACTGCTTCAGAATAGCTGGGCGCAGGCCGACCTCAAATCGATCGCGACGACCGTGGTCGAGGCGATCGGGTTCATGGATCGCGTGAAGATGGACGGCCCACCAGTGGCGTTGGGCGCACGGGCGGCGCTCTCTTTCTCGCTGATCGTGCACGAGCTTCTGACAAACGCCTGCAAATACGGGTCTCTGACGGGCGACGTCGGCGAAGTCTCGCTGACCTGGGAGATCGAGACTGACGATGGCGACGATCGCCTCATGATCAAGTGGCGCGAGCGGGGAGGACCTCCAGTCACTCCACCGACGCGACGCGGCTTCGGCTCGAAGCTCATCAGCATCGGCTTGGCCGGCACCGGCGGAGTGGATCTCCGCTACGATCCGGGCGGATTCGCGGCCGACTTGCAAGCCCCCATGCGCCACCTGGCCAAGGGCTGACGGAGGAATGCGTATAATGATGAGGCCCGTGGTTCTCGTCGTGGAAGACGAGCCACTTGTTCGGCTTTTCGCATCGGACATGATCGAGGAGGCCGGCTTCGAGGTGCTGCAAGCGGCCGATGCCACGGACGCGATCGTCACTCTGGAAGATCGGCTCGATGTCCGAGTCGTCTTCACCGATGTAGACATGCCCGGCGGGATCGACGGCATCATGCTGGCGATCTGCATTCGCGAGCGCTGGCCCTCCATTCAGATCATCATCACGTCGGGGAGACCCTGGCCGGAAGGGACCGCCCTTCCCGAGGACATGGTCTTTTTCTCGAAGCCATATCGTCAGGACCGGGTGCTGGAGACAGTCCGGCGGATGGCGGCATGATACCTCGCGCCCGCACGCCGCGGATCAATGCCGGCGCAAGCTCCAGCCCCCAGCCGGGACGAGCCGCTGATGCCCGGAGACCCCGGCTACTCCTCTTCTCGCTGAAAGAGTGCTCGTGATGCTGCTGCTGATGCTCTCCTACCTCGCCGGCGTGCTGACGATCATCAGCCCATGCATCCTGCCGGTGCTGCCCTTCGTGTTCGCGCGAGCAGGTCAGCCGTTCATGCGCAGTGGCCTGCCGCTTCTGCTGGGTATGGCGGTAACCTTCGCCGGGGTAGCGACGCTGGCGGCGGTCGGCGGCGGCTGGGCCGTGCAGGCGAACAGCCTCGGGAGGGCTGTGGCGCTGCTGATACTGGGGCTGTTCGGCCTTCTGCTGCTTTTTCCCGCGCTCGCGGATCGGGCCACCAGACCGCTCGTCAAGCTGGGCGCCCGTCTCACGGAGGCGACCGGCCCGGAACGCTCCGGCGGCAGCTTCTGGGCATCCCTGCTGCTTGGGTTCGCCACCGGTCTTCTATGGGCGCCGTGCGCGGGACCGATCCTCGGATTGATCCTGACCGGAGCCGCCCTGCAGGGCGCCAATGTCGGCACGTCGCTGCTGCTGCTCGCCTACGCCGCCGGCGCGGCAACGTCGCTCGCGCTGGCGCTACTCGTCGGCGGGCGCGTGTTCGCCGCGATGAAGCGATCGATCCGTGTCGGAGACGGATTGCGTCGCTCGCTCGGCGCGCTGGTGCTCGTCGCCGTGGCCGCCATCGCGCTGGGGCTCGACACGGGCCTGCTGACCAGGCTCTCGCTCGCCGGCACGTCGACCGTCGAACAGAAACTCCTGGACAGGTTCCGGCTGGATGATCGCTCGACACAAACCAGCATTCTGGGAGACGGCCCGCTCGGCATCGAAGGGGAGTTGCCACCGCTCACCGGTGCAACGAGCTGGCTGAACTCTCCACCGCTCACGCGCGAGGCGTTGCGCGGCAAGGTCGTGCTGGTCGATTTCTGGACATACAGCTGCATCAATTGTCTGCGAACGCTGCCCTACGTCAAAGCCTGGGATCAGAAGTATCGGGCGGCCGGGCTCGTCGTGATCGGCGTTCACGCCCCCGAGTTCGCCTTCGAGAAAGATCCCGGCAACGTCGCGAAGGCGGTGCGTGACCTGAGCGTCACCTATCCCGTCGCGCTCGACAACAATCACGCGATCTGGCGCGCCTTCGACAACCGCTACTGGCCGGCCCACTATTTCATCGATGGCCGCGGCCGCATCCGATACCATCATTTCGGCGAAGGCAACTACGCCGAATCTGAAAAGGTTATCCAGCGGCTCCTTGCCGAGAATGGCCAAGCCGTCGGCGACATGCGGACCGTATCGGTACGCACTGCGGGAAGCTCTGCGGCAGCGAGCTGGAACGACGTACGCTCCCCCGAGACCTACCTGGGCTATGTGCGTGGCGAGCGTTTCACGTCACCGGGGGGCCTCGTGCGCGAAGCCGGGCATAACTATGTCGCGCCGCCTCGGCTGCCTCTGAATGCCTGGGCGCTGTCCGGACGCTGGATCGCAGGGTCGGAACATGCCTCGGCCCAATCCGCCGGCGCCCGCATCGTCTACCGCTTTCATGCCCGCGACCTCCACCTTGTGCTCGGCCCTTCCGCCACGGGCCAGCGGGTTCGGTTCCGCGTCACGATCGACGGCAAGCCACCCGCTGGCGATCACGGCACGGACATCGACGATGCTGGGAACGGCACGATCGACGGGCAGCGTCTCTACCAGCTCGTTCGGCAGCAGGGTGCCGTGCGGGAGCGCACCTTCTCGATCGAGTTCCTCGACGCCGGCGCTCAGGCTTTCGCCTTTACCTTCGGCTGAGACGAAATGCCCGAGCCATCGCAATCACCCTCAACAGCGAACGACCGGAGACAGTAGCCATGACGCCCGAAATTACTCTCTACACGACCAGCTGGTGTCCTTTTTGCCGCCGCGCGAGGGCGCTGCTCACGCAGAAGGGCGTGCAATGGACCGAACACGACATCGAGGAAGATCCTGCTCAGCGGCAGGCTATGGTCGAAGCGTCGGGACGGGCCACGGTTCCACAGATTTTCATCAACGGCACGCACATCGGAGGGTCTGACGACCTTCTGGAGCTCGATGCCAAAGGCGGCCTCGACAAGCTTCTCGCGGGTGAGGCGTCTGCCACCTGATGCGCCTGGTTAAGGCGCGCCCAGCCAGCGATGGAAAGAGGGAATAGGAAATGGTTTCGGCAGTTTGGAACGGCGCCACTATCGCCGTGAGCGAAAAGACCGTGATTGTCGACGGCAATCACTATTTTCCGCCGGAGACGGTCGATCGTAGCCGGCTCGAGGCGAGCGATCATTCGTCCGTCTGTCCGATCAAGGGCTCGGCACGCTACTTCCATGTTCGGGTGGCCGGCGAGCGAAATCCGAATGCGGCCTGGACCTACCCCGACCCGACCGCGGATGCCGAAGCGATCAGGAATCATTTCGCATTCTGGAAAGGGGTGGAGGTTGCGTAACAAGCTCCTCGCCGGGCGCGGCCGCTGATGCCGGCAGCGCTTCATGCTCGCGTCGCCGCTCACCTCGACCGGGCGCTCGATGCGCTGGAGGCGTCTGGCGACCTGCCGGCCGGTCTAGCACGGAGCGGCGTGACCGTGGAGACGCCGAATGACGCTGCGCACGGCGACCTGTCGACCAACGCTGCGATGGTTATGGGGAGACTTGCCGGAGTCCCGCCGCGGCAGCTCGCCGAGGCACTCGCTCACCAGTTGGCGGCGCTCGCCGAAGTGACAAGGGTCGACGTCGCCGGGCCGGGCTTCATCAATCTGCGCCTTTCCGACGGCGCGTGGCGGAATGAGCTGGCGACGATCGCACATGCGGGCGAGCGATATGGCAAATCGGACTCTGGTGCCGGCACGACGGTGAACGTCGAATATGTCTCGGCCAATCCGACCGGCCCAATGCACATGGGGCATTGCCGCGGAGCGGTCGTGGGGGACGCGCTGGCGAACCTGCTGGCGTTCACCGGGCACCGCGTGATCCGCGAATACTATGTCAACGACGCCGGGGGACAGGTGGACGTCCTCGCCAGATCCGCCCACCTCCGCTACCTCGAGGCGCTGGGCGACAGCGTCGGCGATATTCCGGAAGGCCTCTATCCGGGCGACTATCTCAAGCCCGTCGGCCAGGCCTTGGCGGCGGACTTCGGCGACCGTTACCGACATGCCCCGCAGGCCGCGTGGCTTCCGATCTTCCGCTCGCGCGCCGTCGCAGCGATGATGGAAACGATCCGCGCGGACCTCGCGCTGCTGGGCGTTCGTCATGACCGCTTCGCATCGGAAGCCGAACTTCTCGAAGCGGGCAGGCCCGCCGCCGCCGAGGCGTGGCTGCGCGAGCGCGATCTCATCTATGATGGTGTGCTTGACCGTCCGAAGGGATCGGAACCGGAGGACTGGCAACCGATCGAGCTGCCGCTGTTCCGCTCAACTCTCTTTGGCGATGATCAGGACCGGCCGATCCGCAAGGCAGATGGAAGCTGGACCTATTTCGGCGTCGACCTGGCCTACCATTTCGAGAAGGCACGCGACGCCGATCAGATGATCGACGTCTGGGGCGCGGATCACGCCGGCACGGTGAGGCGCATCGTCGCGGCTACCGATGCCCTCACCGAAGGGCGCAAGCGTTTCGACGTCAAGCTGGTGCAGATCGTTCGCCTGCTTCGCGCGGGCGAGCCGGTGAAGATGTCGAAGCGCGCCGGCAACTTCGTGACGCTCTCCGATGTGGTTCGGGAAGTCGGCAAGGACGTCGTCCGCTTCACCATGCTGACCCGCAAAGCCGAAGCACCGATGGACTTCGACTTCGCGAAGGTTGTCGAGGCGTCCAGGGACAACCCGGTCTTCTACGTGCATTATGCCCATGCGCGTATCTACTCGCTGTCCAATCGCGCGGCCGAAGCCGGCATCGAGCAGGGGGGCACACCCGACCTGACCCGACTGGACGACCGCGACCTCGCTCTCGTGAAACATGCGGCACAATTTCCGCGCATAGTGGAGGCGTCTGCAGCAGCGCGCGAACCGCATCGGATCGCCTTCTTCCTTTTTCAACTTGCGGGCGCATTCCACGCCATGTGGAACGCCGGCATCGATGATCCGCAGCGCCGCTTCATCCTGGAAGACGACGCCCCGCTCAGTCACGCCCGGCTCTCGCTGGCGAACGCCGTTGGACAGGTCATCCGCAACGGCATGGCGCTGATGGGTGTCGAACCGATGCAGCAGATGCCTCGAGCGCCGTAAGCTCTCGAGCCGCGCCCATACTACCCACCTGTCGGCGCCCCTGCTTTCGATCGGCGCGCGGACATCCAAGCCTCAACAGGAGAAGCTCAAATGTCGAAGGTTCTACAAGGCAAGGTCGCGCTGATCACCGGCGGCTCTCGGGGTCTCGGGGCCGTGCTGGCCGAGACGCTCGCCGAACAGGGCGCTGATATCGCGATCACCTATGCCGCCTCGGCCGCCAAGGCGGAAGCCGTGGTCGAGAAGGTGAGAGCCAAAGGAGTGCGCGCGATCGCCATTCAGTGCGATCAGGCAGATAGCTCCGCTGCGCAGCCGATGGTCGAGCAGGTGGTCTCGGAGCTCGGCAAGCTCGACATCCTCATCAACAACGCAGCGATCGCGGTTCAGGGCAAGCTGGTCGACGATCCCACGCTTGATGGGCCGGCCTTCGACAAGCAATGGATCGTCAACGTGCTCGGGACCGTTGCGGTGACGCGGGCGGCAGCGCAGAAGATTTCGGACGGCGGCCGGATCGTCTTCATCGGGTCCGGACTAGGTACGCGCGCGATCGTGCCGGGGGTTGCCGATTACGCAGGCACGAAGGCAGCGATCGCCGGATACGCCCGCGGCGTGCAGCGCGACCTTGGGCCGCGCAATATCACCGTGAACGTGGTGCAGCCTGGCATCATGCCGACCGATATGGCGGCAGGTGCTGCGGAAAACTTCCCTGAAGCCGTCCTGGACCTGCATCCGATACGTCGCATCGCGACCATCGAGGAAGTCGCGTCCGCGGTGAGCTATCTCGTTGGTCCTACCGCCAACTACACCGCCGGGGCCGTCATCGACGTTTCCGGCGGTGTCCTGGTCTAAGGCGCGCTCGTGATTGTTGTCGCATCCTCGCCGGGTCGCCGCATCGCGGCGCCCCGGGCAGCAGGCAGGCGGGTCGGCTGGCGCGCCGCGCAAAGGTGCCTGCCGACCACGTCCCGTCCTGATAGCGCACCGGCTGCCTGAATGGAGAACGCCGACTTCGAAGCAGCGCTCGAAGGTCTGCCGCGCGGCTATAGTGAAGGGACCTTCGACGGCCGCCGTTACGGCGTGACGGTGCAGCGGTCTGACGATGGCCGGCGGAACAGCCTGTTTGCGAGAGATCTCGCCGGCACCGATATCGTAAGTTTCAATTTGTACCGAGTGGCGAACGGCAAGACGTTGCTCAGGCCTTGCGAGATGTCCTCGGAGAAAGTGGTGAGCTTTGTGCTTGGGTTCACGCCCGAGAAATAAACTCCATCTCGCGCGCGGTGTAAGACTTGCGACTTAAGTGCAGCTCTCGCCTTCGTCGCCGAAGGCTATCGAAACTATAGCCGCTGGTTATTGGACATCGATCTGAGGCAAACTCATTCTGTCGGCCTCAGCGGCCGAAGGGGAATCGATGCCGGCTCCTGTGAAAGCCACCATTCAGGGAGCTTCTCGATGATTAACGCCAGTCCTGCGCCAGTTGCAACTCCCACTGACCTCGACGAGTCCGCAACGATGACCGTAGCCGATGCGCTCAAGATCATCCTCGCGAACAGCTACGCGGTCTATCTGAAGACCAAGAATTTTCACTGGCACGTCTCTGGTCCCTATTTCAGGGACTATCATCTCCTACTCGACGAACAGGCGGCCGAGATTCTCGCCGTCACTGATGCGATCGCCGAGCGTGCCAGGAAGACGGGCAATCGTACGCTCACATCGATCGGTGACATCGCACGCCACCAGACCATCAAGGACAACGATGCCGAGTTCGTGACGCCGCAGGACATGCTGGCCGAGCTGAGGGCCGATAATCTGCACATGGTGGAGGCGTTCCGGCGCGCGAAGGAGGTGGCGGACGACGCGAAGGATAACGCCACCTCTGGCCTCATCGACACATGGACCGATGAAGCGGAACGGCGCGCATGGTTCCTCTTCGAAGCCAGCCGGCCCAGCTGACCACCGCAATCTAGACATCGCTGCTCGGGCAAACCGATCGCGCCTTCCAGACAATAGCAAGCCGCCGGGGCGCCGAACGCCATGACGCTAGCCGAAGGCCGATCCGCGCGGCTTGTCGATCTGATATTGTGAGGGATCAATATGAACGCTGGCCAATTGCGCACGCAATTCGTGCAACATGAGGGCGGTGCCGTGGCGTTCGACGACACGGGAGGCGCAGGTCCGATCGTTCTCGGCATTCCCGGGATGGGCGATCTGCGATCAGAGTATCGGCACCTGAAGCCGATCCTGCAGCAGGCGGGGATGCGGGTCGTTACGATGGACGTCCGCGGCTTTGGCGAAACGTCGTCTCAATGGGATGACTATTCAGCCCGCGCCGTCGGCCGTGACGCGGTGGCCATCATCCGACACCTAGATGCTGGGCCGGCATTCATCTTGGGCAACTCTTTTGCCGCAGGGGCCGCGCTATGGGCGGCGAAGGAAGCGCCAAACCTGGTCAACGGAGTCGTCTTGCTGGGGCCGATCGTACGCGATCTTCCACTCTCCACGGTACAGAAGCTCGCTCTTACGATCGGCTTCGCCGGACCATGGCGCATATGGTTCTGGACGACTTACTGGGCTAGCCTTTTTACGAAGCTACGAGCGCCCGACCATACCGAAGTCAAGCGGGCAATCGCCCGCAACCTGAAAGAGCCGGGTCGAATGGACGCGCTCCTCAAGATGCTCTCGCTGTCAAAAGCGGACACTGCGGCCATCCTGGACGACAGTGCCGTTCCGGCGCTTGTAGTGATGGGCACCAACGACCCGGACTTCTCCGATCCCGGCGCCGAGGCTGAAATGCTCGCTGCGCAGCTCAACGCAGAAGCGATGATGGTAGAGGGCGCCGGCCACTATCCTCACGTCGAGGCGGCGGACGCAGTTGGGCGTCGTATCGCGGCGTTCATCAACGCCGGTCGCTCCCTCCATCGAACGAGCGGCGCTGCACCCGCTTACCCGAGGTAGAAAATGATGAAGATTGGCTTCGGCGGCGGCTGCCATTGGTGCACCGAAGGCGTTTTTCAGGCGCTCAGAGGGGTCACCCAAGTAGACCAGGGCTTCCTGCAGTCCGAGCCTCCCGCGGACACCTGGGCCGAAGGCGTCATCGTAACGTTTGACCCGTCCGTTATCAGCCTGGAGACGCTGGCCGAAGTGCATCTTAGAACACACTCTTCAGGCAGAGCACGTTCACCCCGCGGGAAGTACCGCAGCGCGGTCTACACCTTCGAACCTAACCAACTTGCGGAAGCTGAGCGGGCAGTGCGCCGGTTCGCGGAAGAAGCTGCGAAGGAAATTCACACGCAGGTAATCCCCTTCATCGGCTTCTTACCGTCGGACGAGCGCTACCAGAACTACTATCGCACCGACCCTAGCCGGCCGTTCTGCCGTCGGTACATCGATCCGAAGCTCGATTTCATCCGCCGAGAGTACGCAGATATCGCGCTGCCCTCGAAATGAGCAGTCCCATGACGCATCAGCCTTCGCATATCGGTTCGTTCAACGACGCTTTCGAACGCTGCCCGCTCATAGCGATCCTGCGCGGCGTCCGTCCTGTGGAAGTAGAGGCGATCGGCGAAGCGCTCGTAGAAGTGGGCATCGGCCTAATCGAGATACCGCTGAACTCGCCGGAGCCGCTGCTCAGTATCGAGCTTCTGGCAAAGCACCTTGCGGGACGCGCGATCGTGGGGGCAGGGACCGTCGTTCACGTCGAGGATGTCCCAAGGGTCGAGGATGCCGGCGGTACGCTGGTCATCGCGCCAAACACGGATGTTCGCATCGTCGCCGCCGCGTCCGAGCGAGGCATGGCGGCGCTGCCGGGCTTCGCGACACCCACAGAAGCATACGCGGCGATAGCGGCAGGTGCGGCGGCACTTAAGCTGTTTCCGGCCGAGGGTTTCACCCCGGTGTTCGTAAAGGCTTCGCTGGCGGTCCTGCCGCAACGAACTCGCATACTCCCGACCGGCGGTATCCTTCCAGAAACGATGGGGCGCTGGCGATCGGCAGGCGCTGCCGGCTTTGGGTTAGGATCAGCGCTCTACTCGGCTGGCATGACGCATCTCGAGGTACGGGCACGAGGTGAGGCGTTTGTGGCTGCTCTCAGTGCACTTACGCCAAATGGATAGGCAGGATTGCTCGTGGGATATGGCATTGCGTGGGCCCGACTCGAATGTTCGGCGGTGATGCAGTGCAAGAACAGTAGAATGCCCATGCGCATAACGTGCTAGCTGATGGAACAGTGGACGGGCGGAAGTTACAGCATTTCGAGCAGATCGGTCTTGGCTGCAAACACTGGCCTAGTTGATATTAAATCAGACCGCAGGTCACGACCAGAGTCGGTCGTTCAGATCGATCACCGGGAACATCTGCTCTTACCAAGAGCTGCCGATGGAATGCTCCGAAGCGGACTCCCAGCGAGGCGCCCAGATATTGGCCATTCTTCAATTAGTTCGCCGATCCTAGAAGCGGACCTCGGCCAAGACGACAGGGATGAGGATGTGCTCGCTTTTCGCGATCGCGGCTTCCCGGACGACCTGATTGAGGTGCCCGCACGCCGGAGAACGAAGACGCTCCCTGGGCCGTCGAGGCACAACCCGGCAGCTATGTGGCGTTCTTCGCGCCGTGGGACAGCGGCCAGTATGACAGCTAGACGCCCGCCACGTCTCCAGCTTTCCCTGATATCGATGTTCCCTCTGACCCGCTGCGTCCGGATCATCAAATTGTGGATCGGAACGCATTTCCGCCCGTCAGTCCTGATCCTTATTCTGCGGACCCCAGTCGGGTGAAAGTCCCGACCTCCGCGGTTCGTGCCGGCTGACTGGTCATTTGCTCCCAGGCCTTGCCCAGGTAGTTACCGAAATCTTCGTGCAGGGGACGGCCCGATATCGACCAGACCGATGAGAAGCTGTTGGCGTTGATCCCCTCCGGATCACCGAGGCCGAGCGCGGTCTCCATGACGAGCAATCCATCGAGCTTGCACCGATCCGCGGACTGGCGGACGATATCGTTGACCAACCACGCGATCGACTGATGCCCGATCCTGTCCGGAGGGCTGACGAACACGAGCAAACCATAGGCCTCAGGCATGTCGAGGATCGTCCGGGTCGCCTCGATTTGCTTTCCGGCCGACGACACCTCCTTTCGGACCCGGTCGCCCACCTCGCGGAGCGCGCTCTCCGCCAAATGACCGGGCAGGTCATGAAGGCCGATGGTGACCTCACCGAAAATCACCGGGCCTGCTGGATCGCGCGCGAGCATTTCGCCCAGTTTCTCGCCGACCTTGGGATCATTTCGCCGATCGCTGGTCAGCGACTTGATCTCGGCGATGATGCCGTCGCTCCGGAACAGGATATCCGCGCGCTTACCCGTGTAGCCCGCCGGCACAAGCGCATCGACCGGCTCCCCGCCAGCGGCCTCGAAGATGCTGGCGATGAAGTCATGCTGATCCATCGCGTCGCTGCCGGGGCGTTTCCGATCAGCGACCATGGCACTGCTTGTATTTCTTGCCGGACCCGCAGGGGCAGCGCTCATTGCGGCCGACCTTCCGGCGCGGCTCGACAGCGCGCGGGGCGCCACGTCGCTGGTCGAACAGGGCTTGGAGCGGCGCCGGGATTTCCACACGGCGCTGGGGCGGTCCGCCACGACGGCGCAGGTCCTCGATCAGCCTTTTCTGGTTTTGAAACGCTTCCCGATGTCCCGGCACCATTGCCTCTTCATACGGGCCCAGCCGCGCGACCTCGGCTGCAGCAGCGTCGTGGTCACCGCAATAGGCCAGCACCACGGCATAGAGCGTCCGGACCGGCAGGACCCAGGAGACGAGCCCGATCGCCTGGACGAACGGAAAGACGTTCTTCTCGAGCACCTCCCGCGCACCGATGAAATCATGCGCATCGACGAACTCGTCGACCAGGTCCTGCCCGACGCGCACCAGCGAATTATAGGCCTGCGCCAGCTCGTAGAACTTCATCGCATGGATACGCGTCAGCGCCGATCGCGGGCTGAACTGACCCATCGACTGCGCCAGAAGATCGAGAGAGTCGGCCAGATGCTTGACCGTGTCGGTGACGTCCTTGCCCGCCGGGAGCAGCGGTCGAAGCTCGGGCGCATTACGCCCGAACACGTCTGCCGGCTTAAGCCCGAGTGCATCATAATATTCGCCGACGAGGGCATTTGCCTCTTCGGCTGCGGCCTCCCGCTGACCAAGCTTGAACAGCGCCCAGGCGCGATTGTAGCGGAAGATGCGGCGATGTTCGGATTTGTCCGGGAGGCGTTTCTCCACCTCGTCGGACGTAGATTTGACGCCATCCGCATCGCCTAGTCTCGCGCACGCGAGCATGCGCTTCATGCCACAGGCGAGCCATTCATCGTCGCCCAGGTCATGGGCCTCGAGTAGCGCGCGCATCGCATTGGTTCGTTCGAGCGCAGGCTCGGCTTCCCCATCACGCAGATCGTTGAAGGCAAGGCCGTCGAGCGCCCATAGCCGCGTTTCGGGGTCGGCCTCCTCATTGGCCGCGATCGCCAGCAGATAGGGCTCGATCTCCGGCCAAACGCCCATCTCGTGAAACAGCTCGTCGGTCGCGAACTCCACGAGGATCCGGGCATCACCCACCTGTCCGAACAGCCTGATCAGGAGACCAAGCTTCGCGATGGACCAATCCTCGCGGATCGACGTGATCATCACCTGGAGAAGCGCGCTCTTGGCCTTTTCCTCCACCTCCTTGCCGCGGGCACCGAGGTCCGCCGTCGCAAGGACGCGGATTGCGTCGTGGATCTTCAAGCCGCTATTGCCGAACATCTCCATCGCGCCCGTCGCGGGAAGCGCCTTGAGCCTGAGTGCGGCCGCTTTCTTCTCGAGGCCGGCGGCACCCATCAGCAGGTTCATCGCCTCGTCCCGCGACAGCGCCACATCTGCCACGCTCAGCACTGCAATGGTCTCGCGATCCTCCGTCGAAAGGGACTCGAATGCGCGCTTGAGAATGATCTCCTGCGCGGTCTCGACGATATGGGATTGCGCTTCGACATCGGCACAGAAATCTCGGATGGCCCCGCCATATTCGCGCGCCGCCACGACCGCCGCGTTGATGACATAGAATGGCAAGCCACCCGTCAGCCGTGACAGCCGCTCGCAATCGGCGAAGTCGGCCTGGCATCCGGCATCATGCGCCGCCGCCGCAATCGTGTCCTCATCCCAGCCGTTCAGCGTTTCCGCCTTGATGCCTAGCTTTGCCTCCAATTCGGTCACCGCCGCGCCCGGCTGGCACAGCAGCAGGATGCGCAGATTGGGTGCGCGCGCTGCAATTGCCTCAAGATCGCTTGGCGGGACGCGGTGCGCATTGTCGATCACCAAATGCGCCGCAATCGCCTCTTCGCCGAGCTTGACGCTGAGCGCCCCCAGCATGTCGAGGCCGATGGCGCCGGGCAGGAATATCTCGCCAAGCTTCCCGCTCGACCGCCCGAACATCTTGCCCGCGACCTCGCGCGCGACCGCCGTCGCCAGCGCCGCACCGGGCATGTCCACCACGTCGAGATAGGTGACCGGCAGCGGCGCGTGGACAACCGCCTCGGCGACCCAGGCGGTCTTGCCCGCACCGGACAGACCCGAGACGATCCGGACCTTCTCATCGCCCAGCAGCGCAGGCTCGTTGATCTGTGCCCGATAAGGCGCCGGCGGGGTGGGAAGCTCCTGCATCTGGACGGCGAGCTGCTCGAACAGGTCGGGTAGTTCCTCCCGCGCGAAGCTGTGATCCGTTCGCGGCGGTGCGCCTGCGGACGCAAACATGACCATGCTCGCGAGTTTCCAGGTCAAGGTGTCCGGACGCAGCAATCCAAGCGGGAGGTCCGCTGCAAAGGCCGAGGAGGCCTCGATTGCGTCAGGGACGCTTGCTGGCGGCACCGGGAGGCAAGCATCCTCGGGCTTCGGACCCTCTGGCCAGTGCAAGGCCACATCCTTCGGCCAATCGGCAGCCGCCAGCTTCTCCTTCAGCGGCCCATTGGGCGCCGCGTTCGACGCAATGACGAAGGAGGCTTCCCCGGCTCGGTTGCCATCTGCGTGCGCCTTGCGGATCTCGTCGAACCGGTCGAGCGCCCCGCTGATGTCTCCGCTCGCCAGATCACCCTGGCGCGTCTTGATCTGAACATAGACATGCCGATCGGGCAGGACGATCTCCACGTCCTCGTCGTGCTCGACGATGATCCGCTCGACCCCAGCGCTGCCTGCCATCAGCAGGCATATCGACGCATAGATGTGCTGATACAGGAAACCGCGATGTACAGCCTCGATGCGAACCAGCTGCCGCGCGTCGATGACCTTGGCCTCTTCCTCCTCCATTGGCCACTGCTCCCCCGAATCTGCTGTCCAGCCCCCTGGATCGATCTCCTCTGATATCCATCCTGGCGAGCCTCTCAAGGAGATGATGATCCAGATCATGATTTCGGGCGTGGTGCGGCCGACGAGGTTGGCGGCTGACCGCTTCGCGCGGGCACCGTGGCTCTATCTCCGCTGCGCCGCGGCGTGGGATGCACGCGCGATGACGCAAGCTAGCGTCAATTGTTCATGGTCTCTATATGTTCCGATGCTAAGCTCTGCCCTTCGCTGCAACGGAAGCGAGCATGACTCAGATTTCATTATTTCTGGCTTTCCAATATTCTGACCCTCTGGCTTTCGGTCTTGCCAGAGAGTCGGAAATCTGTATGTCTTTCTTGACTTTGCGACCTTGGGGCGGTCGCTGTTTGAGGATCCTCGACATGGCTAGCCGGCAGACCGATGCAACCGAGCAGGAATCCGTGTCCGACAGCGACAAGGGAAAGACGCTTAACTTCAAGGTCACCGAGGAATTCAAGCGCGAGTTCAAAGGCTTTGCCGCATCGCAAGGGCTAAGCATGACCGACCTTCTCAAGGAGGGCTACGCGCTCTCGAAAAAGAAGCGGCAGAAGTGATCCGACGTCAGCCTTGTCGGCCGGTCGCATCCTCGCTGAGGAGGCGGCGATGACGCTCCACAGCCCCGGCTCCAGTTTCGTCGGCGCGGAATGGCTATTCGCCATCGGTGGCGGTGGCGATCTTCCCGTCGTCGACGGGCTAGTCGCCATTGCAGACTACACACCTGAAGGGCGCCCGCCCGAAGAGGTCGCCGTGGTCGAGAAGGCGGCGGCCTATGGCGCGCGCGCGGTCTTCTTCGAAGCCGGACGCCATGGTCGCGCACCGGTAGCGCAGGCGCTGATCTTCGACATAACCGATCATGGCGATGATGGGCAGTTCGCGGAACTCCACAAGCGCTTGTGGAGCTGGGGTGGCGTTCCCATCGTCTATCGGGCCGGGCCCGGCCGCATTCAGCTATTCCGGTGTGCGCACGAGCCCGACTTTCTCGGGCCGGACGGCACGCCTGTCTGCCGGCCGATCCGAACTTTGACGATTGGCGCTGAGATCGCCGCCCAGGACGTGTGGTGGGATGCGAGCCGCATCCGCAACGGGGCGATCTGGGACGATCCCGATGCCTGCCGGCTGATGTTGTCAGCGAAGAAGTCCGCCCATCGCAAGCTCGTCGAGGAAGTGCGTGGGCTCGCGAAGCAGATGAGCGAGCGCAAGCTGCTAGACGCAGGCTTGCAACGGCGGCTTCTCATCCTGTCGCTGCTGATCGCCTATCTGGAAGAACGCTCGGTGCTGTTGCCCGACGACTTCGATCGCGCCCTGCCCGGCGCGACGCAGTTCTTCCAGGTGCTAGGAAATGGTCCGGCGCTAGTGACCTTGCTAGAAGCGCTCGAGGAACGCTTCAATGGCCATGTCTTCCGGTTGAAGGATTCCGAGCGGGCGGCTCTGACCGTCAGCGAGGGACTCGCCAGCTATGCACGGCTTGTCGAGGGATATGAAGATTCGTCGGGGCAGCTTAGCTTGTGGCGGCTCTACTCGTTCCGCGATCTGCCGGTCGAGCTGATCAGCAATATCTACCAGCTGTTCGTCAAGGACGCTGCGAGTTCGATCTACACGCCGCCGGCTTTGGTCCGGCTGATCCTCGAGGAGGCGCTCAGCTGGAAGCGGATCGACGCGCTCATGGACGGGGACGGAGTCATCCTCGATCCGGCATGCGGGTCGGGGGTGTTTCTCGTCGAAGCCTATAAGCGGCTGGTGCTCCACTGGCGCTGGCGCAATGGCTGGGCGCGTCCCGGCGTTGACGAGCTTCGTCCGCTACTGCAGCGCGTGCATGGAATCGATCTTGAGGAAGGCGCGGTCGAGCTCGCTGCGTTCAGCCTTTGCCTCAGCTTGTGCGATGCGCTCGAACCGGAGGATATCCGGTCCAGCGTCAAGCTCTTCCCGCCGCTGGGTGACCATACGCTTCACGGAAGCTGCTTCTTCGAGGCGAAGGCGCGTGGATTGGTCACGGCACCGGTCGCGGTGGTGGTGGGCAATCCGCCATTCGAGTCCAAGCTGACGACCGATGGCGCGAAGCGGTGCTATGCTGCATACAAAAAGGCCCATGGCAGCTTGGCCGACAACCAGCTTGCCTATCTGTTCCTGCACGAAGCGATGGAGTTGCTTGCCCCCGGCGGGGTGCTTGCCATGATCGAGCCGTCCGGCTTCCTGTACAACCAGCACGCCCTCACATTCCGGCAAGCCTTTTTCAGCCGGTGGACGGTGCGAGAGGTGCTCGACTTCGTGTCCGTACGCGGACTTTTCAAAAAGGGCGACGCGGATCCCAAGGTCGTCGTCATCCTTGCGGAAGCCGCCCAGCCCAGCCCGGACAGCCGTCTGCTCCATGCCGTGTTTCGGCGCAATGGCCGGGCCAGCGCCGAGCAGGGCTTCGACATCGACTATTATGACATGCATTGGTTCGCCAACGCGGTCGCTGTCGCATCACGCGATATCTGGCGCGCCAATCTGCTCGGCGGAAGCAGGGTTCTGGATTTCATCGAGCGACTTCGGCAGTTTCCGACACTCGAGCAATATGCATTGCAGCATGGGTGGGATGCCGGTGAAGGCTATTTCGGCGGCCAGAAGAATGCGTCGAATAACGTCGACCACCTGATCGGCCGACCCCTTCTTCCGACCGATGCACTTGGCCCAGATGGTATCGAGGCCGATCGGATCACCGTGGTACCGGATGCGCCGATCAAGGATCCGAAGACCAGCCGTCGCTTCCAGGCGCCGCTTTTGCTGATCAAGGAGCATCAGGATCTTCACAGCGACGTCTGGCAGGACGGATATCTCGCCTTCAAGAATGAAATTGTTGGTTTTTCCGCACCTGGCGACGTCGCGCGGCTCACATCGGTCGCCGAGTGGCTCGACCGAGAGCATGTCGCGCTCAAGGCTTATGTTGCCGGCATCAGTACGCGGCTCTTCACACAGCGGGCAACCGCCGTCTTCAATGCCGATATTTTTGCGCTCCCCTTCCCCGAGGACGGCAACCTCGACCTGAGCGCCAACGAACGGATACTGACCGACGACATCGTCGCCTTTCAGCGTGATTTCATTCGACTGGGAACGCGCGCCAAGCTCATGCATAGAGCGCCGGCCGATGCGCTCGAGCAATTCGACAGCACCCTCCTCGAGCAGATCAATGCTGTTTACGGCCGCAACCCCGTGCGGGCGTTGCCATCCTATCACTGGTCCGGCGCGATTTGCCGGGCTTACGTCTTCGGTGATGGACAGGTCGACTGGGCAGATGCCGAAGCGCTACGGCATAAGCTTGACGGCCTTTTGTACGAGCGCCGCGGGTCCGGCCTCACGATCACCCGGATCACCCGTCTCTACGATCAGGGCTTCGTCTTCCTGCTGAAACCTGATCGACATCGTTTCTGGACACGCTCGGTCGCTTTGCGCGATGCCGACGACATCCTCGCCGATTTGCGCGCGCAGGGCTTCTGAGATGTTGGCGGATGGAGGGGAAAGCATTGCTCGGGCAGGATCACTCGGAACCGGCGTCCATCTTCCCGGCGAGTGGCTTGGCGCACTGGTGACGTTCATCGGCGGCATCCTTCCGAACTGGCGTGACGATCCGGTGCGCGAGGCTGCAACAGGTGAGACGAAACTTACGGCGCAGCTATGCGCGCGCCTCAACAGCGTTTCGCGGCACACACCGGGCTGGGACTTTCTGCAATTCCGACGGGAAGAGCCGGACGAGGCGGACGGGCGGCGCGCAATCGATCTCGCCGTTGCGCCGAGCGGTCAGTTGATCTGGATAAAGGGGCGCGAATACACCGAGTACCGCACTTTGCTTCCGATCGAATGCAAGCGACTGCCCACGCCATCGGGCAGCGATCGTGACGAGCGCGAATATCTGATCAGCCGGTTCAGCTCCACCGGCGGCGTGCAGCGCTTCAAGGCCGGACATCACGGTGCGGGTCATGAACAAGCCGCGATGATAGGCTATGTCCAGGCCCAGGACATCGGCCATTGGCAAGCGGAAATCGCCAGCTGGATCGACGGTATCGTCAAGGATGCGACCGAGAATTGGTCGGCCGCGGACAAGCTTGCAATGATCGCCCATGACGGCCTGCGGCGCACGGCAGCATTGCGATCGCGCCATATCCGGAGCGCCGGCCTCGAACCGATCCAGATCGATCATCTCTGGATCGAGATGTAGACGCGATCACGGATCTCAGCCCGGCGCTGACGGACTAACGCAGACGGCCATTGCGGCGAAGATGCTCGGGATAATCCGGTGCGCCGCCCAGAATCGCGAACCGATCCATTCCTCGGGGGAGAGGCGGAGGATTGTCCGCCAGCCAGGCGCGATATTCCTCTTCAGTGTCGAAGTCCGGCGTCTGATCGAAGAAATCGCTCAGACGCCCGCAGCTGATGCAGTGATAGGCTTGGGACGCCTCCTGGAAATGCATACCGCACATGGCGCCGCAAAATGGACAGCATTCTTCGAGTTCGAGGTCGCCCCATTCCCAGACGCCGAGATATTCGGGGACTGCGTCACGATCATGGCCGATAATTTCGAATGCGTCGGCATGTCGCGCGACGAAGCCATCGCTGCCGGCGCACATGAGATCCTCCAGAATTTCGGCGGGCTGGAGACGGAACCACTCGCCTGCGACGCGGCGCGCATGATGCTTGCGGTGCAACTCTGCCTCAAGGAGGCTTTCTGCATCGGACTCTATCCACCCGACCAGCACCAGCGTATGCGGATTTCCAGTCTGCAGAGCGTCGCGGCGCTGATAAATGTCCTTGGCGCGTCCAATCTTCAGCAATGGCTCGCCAGCGCTCAATTGGAAGATGAAGTAAACAGCCATAGCTCTAACACTTTCAGTCTGCGCGCTGACGGGATCAACCGCCCCGGCGCCAACCCGGACGGTCGCTTACCGGCCCAGCTTAAGTCGCAACGTCACGCCGTGCGGACAAGCGCTGAACGTCGGCATCTGACAAGAGCTGACGCTCGATATGCCGCATGGGAACGACGGGTTTGTCCTCAAGAGACGCCATTCGCTGTATAAGCGCGACGAGGCAATATAGCTTAGAGCCAAGTCTCTTCATATGTCCGATAAGATGCCTTATCGGACATATGTGACAAGGCGCGGAAGGGATGCCAAACCCGTCCGATATGAGGCGGTAGCGATCGTGGTGGACGAAGCAACGGACGATGAAGCTGGTTCGGACGGAGGTGTCGTGCCGGCGCTGGCGTCGCAAGACGGCATGCTCGCTAACCTGCGCGAGGACCTCGAGCAGGCCGCGGCATTCAAGGAGGCCGCGCGTGCCGCCGCTACTCACCGCGCCTACGGGTCAGACTGGGCCATCTACTGCGAATGGTGCGGATCGCGCGGGCTTGCGTCCATGCCGGCGCATCCGGAGCAGATCGCCGCGTTTGTGGCCAACCAAGCCACGGCGGGGTTCAAAGCATCGACGATCGAGCGGCGCGTCGCCGCGATCGGACACCACCACCGGGCGAGCAACTACCCTGCGCCGACCGCGCACCCGGCCGCCGGCGGCCTCCGCGAGGCGCTCGCCGGCATCCGCCACACCAAGACGATCCGGAAATCTCGCAAGAGTGCGGCCGACGCTGCAGCGCTGCTGAGCATGCTTGCCGAGATCAAAGGTACGGGGTTGCGGGCAAAACGCGACCGGGCGGTCCTTGCGATCGGCATGGCCGCGGCATTGCGCCGATCCGAGCTTGTGAGTCTGACGATGGGAAGCGTCGGCTTACATGAAAAAGGGCTCGAGTTGTACCTCGGGTCGACCAAGACCGACCAGGCAGGAGAAGGCGCAACGATCGCCATCCCGGAAGGCGCTCAGATCATGCCGAAGGCGCTGCTGCTCGAATGGATCGACGCGGTGCGGATCCTCGAAGCCGGCCTGGAACGGACTGAGGCTGAAGCAAAGCGAGTGCCGCTGTTCCGCCGCTTGACCCGCGGAGACGAGCTCACCGCCTCGCCGATGTCCGACAGAGCGGTAGCGCGGCTCGTCAAGCGTTGCGCCTCAGACGCCGGCTTCGACGCGAGCACGTTTTCAGGACACTCGTTACGCTCCGGGTTTTTGACCGAAGCGGCAAGCCGAGGCGCAACGATCTTCAAAATGCAGGAGGTCAGTCGGCACAAAACCGTGCAGATCTTGTCGGATTATGTCCGCTCGGCCGAAAGGTTCAAGAACCATGCCGGAGAGAGCTTCCTGTGAGGTGGCTGCTTAGCCTGCGCCCGGAGGCTGATACTCCGCCTGTCGCTCGGCTCGGGCTCGATCGAGCACATATTGGTTCCAGCACTCCGTGCCGTCGAGTTTGGACTGGCGCGCAGCGAGCCGGACCCGGTTGCGGACCGCGAGCGCTGCTGTCCTCTGCTCTTCGGTGTCGGCATTCCACGCCGCCTTGGTCGCGCGGGGGACGATCACCGCTGGCGCAAGGATGAACCAAAGCAGCGTGGCCACCGCCAGCCCCGCCCCACCGAGAAAGGTGTAGCCAAGCACCGCAACCGCCGCAAATGTCCCGATTAGCCAAGGAGCATAGGCTCGCGGTCGTTGCCCGGTCTGAAAGACGACTGACGGCCACCATGGTCGTTGAAGCAGCAAGACCAGACCGCCGAGAATCGCCGCTACCGCGACGAGCATACTCACGACGATCACCGCACGGATAAACATTGCGCTGAGCATCTCAGCGATCCTCCGAGGACGGCTCTTCCGGCGTCGCCGGTATGCCACCTGCGTCTAGAAGCGACTTGAGCTCCTGCAGCCGCTTCGCCTGCGGATTGGAAATCACGATGTTCTGAATGACCTTGCCGTCGAGCGACACGACATCGCCGACGCCTTCATCCTTATGCCGCACGAAGCTTGGCTCGCTGGCCTCACCGCCATATCCACCCCCATCCTTTCCGGCATTCAGCTCGAACAGGAAACGCTCCGGCTCGCTGAGGCTCAGCGCCAATGTCTCACCGCGTTCGCTTTGCCGAATATCAGCGACGACACCGCGGAATCCGATACCGAGATTGTCCTTTTGGAGCGTGGTGAGCACATATGCTAGCGGGCGGTAGTCGTTCTGTGCGGGCCGGATGATATACGTGTAGACCCACCCCTGATTGTTGAGGTCCATGCCCTCGAGCATCAGGTCGAAGCCATCGTCCGCGACCACGGCTGCTACAAAGGCGATCTCCAACAGAATGGTGACCGCGACCAATGCCACCTCGCCTGGGCTCGTCGCCGTGCCGTGGGTAAGCTGCACGATGGTCTCTATGGGGTTGGCCAGCGGCGGGGGCAGCGCTAGTTCAGGTGCCAAGTAGGTCAATCCGTCACCGACCCGCACCGCGAACAACCGGCCCGCGAAGAATACGTACCACATCGTCAGATGGGCCATCATCGACACGCAGATAGAGATGGCGAGCACGCTCACGGCCGTGATCGGGAGGTCTGGGCGAGAGGCGGAATGGCGCCGCGCTCGCACATTCCAGAACAGGACCGCGAACAGTCCGGGAAGGAGCAGAGCAATGCCGGCGATGACCGAAAGCGTCAGCGCCATAGCAGCGAACTACGCGACTGCGACGACGCGGAGCTGCTTGGTCTTCGGATCGCGCTCGATCTTGCCGGTCTTGCCAGCATCCTGGATCCTCTTGAGCTCTCTTTCGAGCCGGATCATCACGTCATAGCCGCCCACACGGCGCGCCAGAGCACCGGTCTCAGCCTGTTCGCGTGAAGAGAGGATCGTGGCCATGGCGATAATCTATGTCCTATCCGCCTCGGAGTAAAGGTCTGGTTCCCGATTGGTTCCGCCGCATAGCGGCGGACGTTCGCACCGCCCTTCGCACGCTCGCCCCCTCCGTGCGTCGGCTCCTCGCAATCGATCGCCAGTCCGCGCTTATATTCGTCACGCAGGCCGGATCGGTTACGGCGCGGTCATTGGCTTGCACTTAAGGCCATGATATCATCACCTAGGATAACGATGATGCTTGATACGACGACCTATCTCTCGACGCAGGATAATCCGGGCGGCCCCATTCTCAGGCTCATCGATCGAGAGCCTCATGAGCTGTGCGAGGATTATAGCGAGCATTCCGAGGGGGAAGCTGAGCCCACGAGCCTCGGACGCTCAATCGGCGGAGCAGTCTCGATAGCGTTACTTGGCGCTACCGTGATCTATTTCTATTTAGCTGTATGAGGGGCTCTATTTTCGTAAGTCTGGATCGTTGAAGAATCCTCGATTGTGATCTTCCGATACTGAAGACTGCAAATCCACGGCCGCGTGACCGCGATTCGTGCGTGCAGCCTGTGCAGCCGCTCGGTCAGAATCAAGGCGAGCCCGGCCGTCCGCGATTATACTTGCAGCTGCGTCTCGATCGCCGCCCAACGGCGCGCCGCCAATGCGACCAACTCCGTGAGGGCGATACGAAGCGCGGACGTCACTATTTCCACCGATGCCAATGCGATTCACGTCGACTAGTGCCGGCTCCCTAATATCTCCGCTGATCTCATTCCAAAGGTCATCGCGCTTTTCCTGAGACCATTGCTGTATCATCTGGTCCCGGACGGCCCTCTGCTGTGAAGTGAGGTCGGTAGCCCAAAGCTCTGGCGCGTCCATGTTTGGATGAAGAGCCTGCTGTTGGCGATACCACTGGGCCAAGTCCTGGCTCATATTCTCGCTTAGCTGCATGCCATGAGACTCGGCAAAGCTCGCATCGCGTGAAAGCGATTGAGAAAGTTCCTCCAGTCGACGCGCTGCCTCTGAGTAGGACTTTGCTCGCGCTAGCGCGTCCTCAGTGCTTTGAGAGGACGAAGACGTGGAAGAAGCTCGGCTAAAGACGCCTGAGCGATCGTAGGTGCCGTCCGACGTCGAGGCGCCACTGCCACTGGAATGTTCGTCACGCACACCACTCGAAGACGAGCTTGAGCTATCTGTCGAACGCGTCTCGTCAGTGCCATACCGTAATGTGTCTTGTTGGCTTCCCGTCCTGCCTACACCGAGCGATCCGCCCACGCTCGGCAGGAGGCCACCTGCCCTGCCGTTGCTGCCCGAACGCTGCCCGCCGCTGCTCCGACCTATCCCACCGGTCAGGCTGCCTTGCACCTGGTCGAGCGTCCCGGCCGTCCGATCATGCCCTTCCGAGATGCGTTGGCTTTGCCCGGTGGACGATCGCTCCTCGAGGCCCTGCGAGCTCGACCCCGATGTGCGATCGAATTGCTCGACGTTCGTGTTGAAGGAGCGCCCGGTTCCAGCCTCGAAACCGGTCGTGCGTTCGGTTGATGTACCGAAAGCGCTCCGGTCGGTGTGCGTACTGGTCAGAATCTCTTGAGCCGCGTTCTCGTACGCCTGTGCCTGTCGATGCGCTTGGCTCGCCATCTGACGCCACTCGGAGACGGTGCCGCTGTTCATGGTCGGAGTGAAACCAAGACGCGAGATCGCGCCGCCCATGTCAATGACGTGCTGGCCGTTACCGAACCCGGATACGACGGCGCCGTTATCCTGTCGCCAGCCAACGCTGGTCGACCCGCCCATGAAGCTGGGGGCGATCGACCACTGGTCGCTTTGCCGCATGTTGGAAGTCGCGTTCGCCCAGCTCATGTTTCCGTAGGAGTAGTTCCCGGTGGTCGCCTCGACCGCGGCCGCCTCGGCCGCGTTCTGCGCGGGAGCCAGCATCGATGTCGCCTGGCCTGCGATCGACATGGCGCCCCGCGCAAGCCCGGCCGCGAGGAACGGTATGCTCATCAGCATGAAGCCGGCGATCGTCGCCGTCTCGCCATTCACCGCCGCGATCCCGGCATATGAACCGAGCGTCACGCCGCCGCCGGCCACGCCGGTCGCTGCCGCCTCTGCCCGCGTCATGCAGATCATGTGAAGGATGACGTACAGCGGTCCCCATGCCGCGAGATAGAAGAATCCTACAGCATAGCCTTTCAGGGTGCTGACCCCCGTTTGTGGCATCAGAAACAGGGGGAAGATCACCGGGAACATCGCGAAGAACACAACTGTCAGCACGATGTTCAGGATGGGCACCCATGCCATCGCCTGCTGCGCAATCGAGTTGTACGTGTTGCGTGCCTGGATATCGGCGCGCGTCTGCGCGAAGGTGTCGATGGTCGCGGCGCCGGTGCCACCCGACATGCTGTTGCGCGCCTGCATGAAAGCATTGATCGCCGTGTTCTGGCGCATCGCTTCGGTGTAGCTGCTGCCTGCCCCCGTGAAGGCGGCATTCGCGATTGGCAAGTCGTGCCTGAGCTTATCGCCCGCCAGTGAGTTGCTCAGCTTCGGATAGAGCTCCTTCCCCCAGAGCGGCGTGTTGGCCTCAATCATCGGCGCCCACTGCGCATCGAGCATCTGGTACGCTTGACGGCAGGTAACGATAAAGTTGTTGACCGTGCCATCGCCCTGCCGCTCCAGCCACTCCTGCGAGCGAGCCTCCGATCCCGGGCCGATGTCGACCCAGAGGTTCCTCGACTGCGCGAGGTTGGTCAGCGACTTCTGGTAGAGCATGACGTCTCCGAAGAGGCACTTCTTGAAGTGCTCCTCGAGATTGGTCGAAAACTCGGCGTCCCTGATGATGAAGTTGCGCGTCGCATCGAACAAGCGCGCACCGTAGACCATGCCATTGGTGGTGTAGTTGAGCTCTCCTGGCATCACGAAGACCGTCTCCGCGGTGCGGGTCAGCCAGTCGCCGATCTGCGTTGTGAAGCTGGCTAATACCCCGAGACCCAGCGGCACGTTCGACACGGTGGCGGGAGCGAGGGAAGGATTGATCCGGTCGGTCACCTTGATGTCGACGGTCGGGACCATCAGGCAAAGATAGATCAGCGTCGACTGCAGAAACCAGTTGAACCAGGCGCGGAAGTTGAGGGTGAATGCGACAACGAACAGCGAGTAGATGAAGCCCATGACCAGCACGACGCGGATGAGCGAGCGATAGCCCCCTCCCCCCGACCAGGCCGCGACGGCGTTGAAGGTGTTGACGAGATACTCGCCACCCCCGACTGTGAAGACCTCCAACATCGTCCCACCCCCTGCCGCTGCCCTACATCAGGCCCTGTGCGTTGAGCCCGCGAGAGAAATTGAGCGCCGACGACATTCCGGGCGTCATCGAATTCTGCAGGGTGGACTCGAGCATGATGCTGCGGTTGATGATCTGCATCGTCACCTGAAGCTTGTTGTTGAGCTTGACGTCGCGCTGCGAGAATTTCAGGCGCGTCGCAGCGATCTGCTGTTTCCACTGCGCCGCCGTCGCCTGATCGAAAGTCTGGTAATGCGTTTGGGCCTGCTCGACACGGTCGAGCATGTTGTCCAGCATCGCCGCCAGGAGATCGACCGCCACGATCTCGGACAGCGTCTCGATCTCGCCATCGGTCAGGGCGTAATGCGCGTAGGCTTGAACGGCCAGTATCTTGTAGATCGGAACAGTTGCGATATTCAGGAGCTGCTTTTCGGCAGCGTCCAAAGCCGTATCGGAGCGGATTTTGCCGCTCATCGACTTGATCATCGAGGCGATCCGGGGGCGAAGTGCGGCAGAGGCCGGGACGGTCAGCGTTTGCTCGCCGACGTCATAGCAGTCGGTATCGTTGCACTTCAGGATTTTCACAGCCGGCGCATTCGTCGTCCCGTCGAGGAGTGCGGTGACCACCGCCTCCTCCGCGGGGCCGAACATGACAACTTTGCCGCCGACGGCCGGATCGGTCGAAGGCGTTGTGACGACCGTCCCGACCAGGGTCATCACATATTCCGAGAACGACTGATCGAACGCGCCGAACTTGGCCGACTTCTTCAGTGCTTCCCAAGTATAGTTGTGCGGCTCACCGACGAGCTGATCCTTCATGCTGCCATCGGTGTTACCGGCGATCGTCGCGTCACGTCTGTTGCCGTTGTTGCACCCTTGCCGCGACGCCGCCCAGTCGGAAAACACTCCCTGACTGTTGCCCACCGCCTCGCAAATCGTCGAGCGGGTCGAATCCATCTGCGGCCAGATACCGCCGACGAGCGCCTGAGCCGTTTCACAGCTCGAAATGTTCATCTGGTTCAGCAGTTGAGCCTTCTGGCTGAATTCGTCCATTACTTTGCCGATCTCCGGCGACACGGAATCGATCGCCAGCTTGAAGGCAAAGCCCAAGGCGTTGTTCGCGGTGGCCTTCAGCATCGCCACGATTTCGGAGGCGTTGATGAAGGAGAAGCTGCCGCTGAACAGGTCGATCCCGCCGCAGCCTGCCCGGGCGCTTGGAAGTTGCAGATTGAACGGCGACACGCTCTTCTGGGGGAAGCGGGTCCACACGTTCCCGAGCGAATAATAGCCGGCCGACTGCCCCTGAAACGCCGTCGGCCCGGTTACGTTCGCGGCGCCGCCGGCCTCGTTGAAGAAGCCGTTCATCTCCGATGCGACGTCCGCGCGCGCAACGCCGATCAGGGCGAAGTGCGACACCGCCATCAGGCCCAGCCAAGTCGATGCCCGCTTGCGGAATCCAGGGCGCCTACCCTTCCCTCTTGCTTGAGCCATCAGTAGTCGCTCCCCACCTTTGTGTTGGTCAGCATAAAGATGCGATCCATGATCTCGTCGGCGCTGAGCACGCCGTAGCCGACCGGGATCGTTCGCCGGGTCTGGGTGTCGAAGAGCACGAGTGCCGGCGTCTCGTTTCCGGCCAGACCCATTCGAGCGCGCTGGCCGGAGTCGACGACGTAGTTCGGGAAATCCTTGCTCGGTCCGCCGTCCATCGAGACGGCCATCACCGACATCCTGTGACTGTCGGTCACGGATCGTAGGATGGGAGCAAACACCTCGCACGCACCGCAGCTCTGCGCGTAGAAGTAGAACAGCCCATAGCGCTGGCCCAGCCTGGTGAGCACGGCGTCGCGATCGGCCTTGCGGTTATCGAGCCACAGCCTTTTCCCTATGGTCGAAACGGGACGTTGCAGGGTGTAGTCGAGATCGGGGTTCTGCCACAGCGCGCGTTGCCAAGCGTCGGAGAAGGTCGATGCCCGATCGAGCTGCTCTCGCTGGAAGCGCACATAGGCGATGACATTGGCCTCAGTCGGCTCGAGAATGGCGCGCGCCTTCAACTCGTCGAGCTGCTTCGTGATCGCCGCCATTTGCTCTGCGGCGCTGGCAACGGGAGGCGGCTGGCGTGCCTCCCTGTTCTCGGCCGGCTTCGGCTTGGCACAATAAAACCATTGGCCGAGCTTCCGCTCGCCGCAGTAAAAGGCGTCAGGCGCATCGCGATCGAGCTCGTCTTCGGCGACGGCTCCGTTCTGCGCCAATGCCGGCGTTCCAGGCCCGAGCGGCGACAAGACGAGCAGAAGCATCGCTACCTTAGCGTGTCGCAACATCCGTTGGCGTCCTTTCACCGTCAGTTTGATTTGTCGCGGAGGGTGGGGGCTGGTTGGGTAGTGGGTCGGGTACGACCGGCGTGCTCCAAGCCGGGAGATCGAGGCAGCAGTCGAAACCGCGGGTGCTTCTCCATCCGCATGGGTGGCCGGGTTTGGGAGGCGTGAGCGGCGATTGAACGAGGAGCAACGCCACGATGGCGGGCAATTCAAAGACGGCCATCGTCCAGCTCCCCTGTCGTTAAGCGCAGCACGGCCATCATCAGGGCCACGTCGATCAGGCGCGTCCCCTGATCGAGCATTCGGATGAGGCCGTTTGCGAGCACGCGGGAGACCCGTCGTCCCTCCTCGGTCGCCATCAGGCTGCCGCCAATCATTGCCAGCCAACCGCGACCGACCATTCCAGCTGCTGCGGTGGTAATGTCGTCGCCGGTGATCGCCGTCTCGAACCAGCCGCTCAACGTCTCCGCGAGCGCGTCCGAACCAATCGGGCTCATGGCACGATAGACGGCCAGGAAGATGGCGAGCTCGAAGACCGTCATGGCCCAAGGGCACGGGCTGCCAACCCCGCCGGGCCGCGGATCAGTTGCCATGTAGGTCATAATAGGCCTGGATCTTGTCCTGGATGTCGGACAGCGTCTGCACTTCATCGGGCAGCTTCGCGGCCTCCATGAAGTCGGAATAGACCTCGGTGAAATCCATCAGCGATAGGTCGAGCTGGGCGAACTCTTCGACCGCAAAGCCTTGGCATTGCTCCCGCTTCGGAGGACCCCAAGGCTTTCCAAGCTGGACCCGTCCCTGTTCCTGAAGAATGCGGGAGAGCTTGCTTTCGAAGCAGCAATAGGCGGTGCGCCTCGTCTTGCAGATGCCGAGGAAGCTCGAAGAGCAGTAGCTGCCGAGATTGTGGCAGAAGCCCATTCGATCCTTGATATCGAGCTTCATCTCATCCTGTGAGCAGGCGAACAGGGTGAGGAACGGCGTGGCGAAAGCGGCGATGGCAGCCGGTCCGCCGGCGAGCGCCGCAGCCCCTGCCGCAACCGGCACGACACCGGATACCTTGCCAGCGCAGCAGTTGATCAATCCGAAGACCGGTTTGTGGCAGGTTTCCCGCTTCCCACTGAAAACGCGGTAATCAGCCTCGTTGAATTCCTTTCCCGCCTGATCGAGCGAGTGCAGTCCGACGAGCGCGTCCCTGAACTCGGTCGATGCTTCCCGGACGATCGGCTCGCAATCGCCGTTGATGCAATAGACGTCGCTTCCACAGATATACTGCTTGTCGCCCGGCACGGTGCTGCCCGGCGTCGGACATTTATAGACCTTCTCGACGACCTTGCAGGGTCCGCTTTGGGGATCGTCCAGGCACGTATCTCGGAGATGAGTGCACTGGCGGTTGTTCTCGAGGTCTGTGCAGTCGTTTCCTCTGCTCAGCGTGTGGCACATGTGGTTGCGCTGCCATGCCCAGCACGCTTGGGTGATCGGAACGCCTTCGAAAGTCCGCGTTTCGGCGCCCTCGACGCAGACGTCGTCGTCGGACGATCTCCGGCACAACTCGTCCGATGCAAGACCGGCGCAACTGCTGTCGTCACGCGAGACGGTGACGCTTACCTCGCCTTCCTTCTTGAGGAAGACCGTCCCGGTCGCATGGTTATAATGATAAGGGAGCTCCCCTTGCGGCAGCTCGGCGGCGCACGAGAACTGGGTTGCGGTCCCGGAAAGCCGCCGCTTGCAGAAGCGCAGGTAGGCGGCGGGATCATCGCCGCCCGCGCCTAGATCCATCTGTGCATCGCAGATGTGCTTGCTGACTCCGGTCGACCGGCAGACGCCCGCCACCGACTTGGCGTTGAGATAATTGAGGTCCGCGAACCCGTAGCCGGCCAGGTTGGCCTTGACGCCATAGTAAAACCAGCGCTCGCTGTTCGTAATCTGCGGGACCATCCTGATCGTACAGGTGCGCGGCTCTTCCGTGAGCTTGGTGCCCGTATTGCAGGTCGCCTCGTAATAACCCTCCGTTCCAATTCCCGGCGGCAACGGCGTGCATGTCCCCGACCCCGCCGATATGTCTTCGCCATCGAGAAACGCGGTGGGATCGTTCTCGACCTGCGTGGCGCGACTGGTCGTCGCGAGAATCTCCGCATTGCTGAAAGTCGGGCGCACGCGGTCGGCGTCGGTGACGATCCGGTAGCTCTCGTTGCCCGCCTTCGACGCCTGGGCATCCGCCACAAGCCTGTCCGGATCGTCGAAATATATGCTCTGAGGCAGGCTGGTGCCGGTGAACCCCGGCACCGCCTGCGCCTGTTCGTCGCTGGACGGCACCAATGAAGGATCATTGCGCTTCTGCTGGGCCATCGCCTTGCCCTCTTCGCGGGCCTGCTCAACGGTCATCTCCTGCGCGCCGGCGGGATGCGCCGTCAGAATGAGCGCCAATAATCCGCTCGACAGGATACGCCTGACCTTCACCGGCTGCGCTTCATGTTCGACAGGGCAACCGCGGCGATCCGCGCTCCCGGCCCATTGCCTTCGGCGAAGGTCGTAAGCGCGTATTCGACCGTCACGTTGCCGATCATGCGGTCGTAAGGGGGCAGCTTCGTCTGGCAGGAGAAGCCGGCGCAAAGGTCGAAGTCGGACGAGACCGTCACATAGGTGGGTACCGCTTGGACCTCGAATGCTCGGAAGAGGCGTGGGTCGATGCCGATGCTGGCGAGCTGGCCTTGATCGACGACCTTGCTGAGGCGCGCGACGAAGTCCTTCGCCGAGTTGTTGGGAAAGCCTCGAAACACGACCACCCCACCGGCATCGGCGGTATCGCGGACCAATTGCCGGAGTGAGTTTTCGGGCATCGAGAGGCTGGCAAATACGATGAACCGGGGGGCCTCGCCGCCGTTGGCGCCGATATTGCCAGCCGCGCCTTGCACGATCTCATCGAAATCGACCGCACCCGCCGGCCCCTTCGGCAGATCGGTTGATGCGACCCGCCGCATGTTCTCGAGGCCATCGGTCTGAACGGTCGCGGCATCTTCCCGGAAGCGATCGCCGCGATCCTTCACCTGCTCGACAAACGCTTGGGCCTCCGTTGCGAGATCGGCGGCCCGCTTCTTCACGGCCTGGACATCGACCCCATCGACCGACTGCGCGAGCAGCGTCGACAGGCCTGCGGTACAGAGGAGGGCGAGACCACCAAGGGTGAGAAGGCGCATCGTAATCCCCCTAGAGGACGCAGCAGTTGCGCTTGCGCCAGACGAGATAGCCCATGTCCTCACCACCGGCGGGATAGGCGCGTCCAGCATCGGGCGGCATCGTGGATGCCCCGATCGCCGAGCAGGCAAAACGTCCGCTGACGGTCGGGATCGGGTTGACCATCTGGAAGCGATATTGCTGCTTCCTCATCACCGGCATCAGATACTTTTTGCAGAGCCCGGCCGATCCCATCGTGCCCCATGCCAGCGCTTGGCGATGCATCTTGTAGGCAAATCGCGACAGGGCGAGCCGGGACGACTGCACGTGGCCGATCGACGCCGGGATGTTCCCGTTGAGCGGGTACATCGGGCCTTGGCAGCCTGCACACCAGAAGAGCGGATCCAGCGGGAGGTTCACCGTTCCGGCGATGCAATCGCCAGCACACGCGGCCTGGGCGACCGGGTTTGCGAACACGATCGCTTCCGGGTTGATCAGGGCCGCGAGCGAGTCATCCTGCCACAGCGGATCGACCTCCGTCATGTAGGCGATATCGAACGAAGCCTGTTCGAAGCAGACGAAGTCGGTAAGGATCTCCATCCAGTATAGAAGCGGATAGACGTACCAGTGGACGTGCCACTTAGCCGTACTCTGCGAGCGGCCGCCGACCATCGAAGGGCCGGCAAGATAGCCTTGCCCGATGTCGAAACCTGGCGCGATCCGGACGCCGCCGAGGTTCGGAAAGCACCACGGCTTCATCGTCACGTCCGCGAGCCGGGCAGGTTCCCAGAAGCCGACCGCAATGCCGATACGCGGGAGCGGATCGGAACACGCACAGATCGGCGAGGAAGGATTTTTCGGATCGGGTCGGCCGCTCGGCCAGATCTTCAAGCCGCCCACGGAAAGCGGAAACAGACATGACCAACAGACGTCGGTGACCGGATTGACGAACTTGCCGTGGCAGGTCGGTGCCGCTTCGGCTTTCGGCGAGAAAACCAGGCCGATCAGGACCATTCCGACGAGGAGCACAAGATTGTGGAGCCGGCGCGACGTCATTCGGCTTCCCCGATCTGCTCGATGAATGTCCGATCGGCCCGTTGCTTCTTCGCGATGTAGACCGCGGTGCAGACCAGGAGCGCTGCCAGCAGTGACGCGGCCGCGATTGCGGCGGGGCGTCCGACGGCGCGGTGCAAGGGACCGAAGAGGCCGATAACGAGCGCGCTCGAAAAGCAGAGCGTCTGCCAAGCCAGCCTGAGACGACGCAGTCCGCGGGTTTCGGGGGCGGCCATTGGCGTCCGGAGAAGATCGAACCAGAGCGGCATCAGCTCGTCCCCCCGGGCTTAACCACATGTTCGGTCACGCGCATGATGCGCCCGTCCTGGCGGACGACCGCCGGCGTATGTTCGATGCCGAAGCGCGACGTGAGCCTGCCCTCCTGATCGAAGTAGAATCGCCGCTTCCTGCGGGTCATCTCTTCGATCGGTGAGCCGCCGACAAAAATGATCTTGGCGGCCCGATCATCGTAGCGACCCGTCGCCCAGGCAACCTGGCCGGCATCGTCCCCGTCGACAAACACGAGCGCCTGCTTGACCGCCACGAAGTCCAGCGGGTTGAGCGTTTGACCGGCCGCGGCGATGAGATTGCCCTTCTGATCACGGATGTCGCGCTCGAGCCGGACCGACGGATCATACTCCCAGGCTCGCGCAACCGACGCCGGCGAGAGACCGGCGACGGGGGTCGGCCGGCGCACCTTGGCCTCGACGCGTTTGGCGAACATCGCGTTCGTGCGTGCAAGCTCGCCTGTCGCTTCAGCTCGCTTGAGCCGCGCTTCGATCGTCGCGAGCAGGTCCGGCTCGATGACCGGGAAGCTTTGGGCCGCCTGGCCATAGTCCCGCGCCTCGGTGCGCATCGCGCCCGTTACGGCGATCGTCACGCCGAACAGCGCGACGCCTGCAGCGCTGGCGACAAGGCGGATCACAGCACCGGCTCCCCGACGCCCACAATCTGCCGGCCGCACACGAGACCGATTTCGGCATATCGGCTGTCGAAGCCGTCACGGTGCGGAGACCCAGCAAAGAAGCAGCCCGGCGGAATCTGACCGACCGCCCCCGGTGTCAGGGGATCGCCCGCCTTGGTCCTCGCCTTCATGCGCGCGACCGGCTCGCCGTTGATCGTCACGAGCTGCCCGGAGTGGCCGACGATGTCTCCCGGCACACCATACACAATCTTGCCGAACATCTGCGGCTTCGGTCCGAAATGACGCTTGAGAAGCTCGGAGCGCGGGGGATCGAAGAACACATGCTCTCCCCTCTCCGGCAAAGCGTGGCGGCGGATCAGGAAAGCCCAATTGGGCAACGAGTCGGTCGTGTTGATGAGCAGCACATGGCTGTCGCGCCAGCTGCCGATCGCACTCAGTCCGATCGAGCACGCGACCGCGACGCCGAGCAGTGCCCACAACCGCTTCCGCGGCCGCCACCGAAGCGGTGGGATCTCACGGACGGGGGCTGCCATCGGGCCCTCCGAACGTCGATACGGTTGCGCCCTGCCCGGCCTGCCCTCTCGGCTCTAGCATCGCGGAAGGCACGGGCGCTGCCGGAGGCACAAGCTGCTGAGCCGCGCCGATCGGATCGATCGAACCGGGCTGGGCGGGGCGTGCCGCCAGCGCGGCCTGCACGGCTGCCAGTTCCTGCATGCGCTGCAGTTCCTCGACGGAGGCGCGCTTCGGTACCGGCACACCGGACGCAAACACCGCGGCCTTCAAGCTGTCTGTGATATCCGGCACGTTCTTGGTCAGGACCGCCTCGCCGACGAGCACCACCTGCCCGCGCGCACTTCGCCGCTGCAATTCCTTGTCGAGCGATGCCATGAAGGCCCGCATCTCGGCCTGGACGCGGTCCGGCGGCGACCCGGAGAATCGCTGAGCCTCGACATAGTCGCCGACAAGGGCGGACAGGCGCGCTGCCACGAGGGGCTCCTCCTCTGCCGAGGTAAGCGCGCGCGTGACCCACATGCCCCATATGATCGCGACGAAGAGCGCCGCTCCCGCGAGGATCTGGCGTCGGCTGAACCCTGCGAAGGCCGCTTTTCGAGCCGTGGGGGCAACTACGCCGGCGCTCGCCGGCGCCGCCGGAAGGTCGAGTTCGGTCTGTTCAGCCACGGCGACCGGCTCCCTCTTCTCGACGACGGGGCAGAAGCTTGTCCCGGCGCAGCAGGATGATCGCGCTCGAGAGGATCAGATGCGCGATGGCGAACGTGTGCTGGAAAGCAGCCGTTCGGGCCACGTCCGCAGCCACGTAGCGGCTCGTAAAATTGTGGAGCTGATGAACGAGACCATCGAACGACAGGTCGCCCAGGAGCAGGAAGAACAGGAAGAAAAGGCCCCACGTGATCAGCAGCGTCGAACCCACGACGCCCGAGCCGTGAAGCATGAAGTGGAGGACAGCACGCCAGGGAAAGGCGCGAGCGCTCCGCTCGTCGTCAGCCATCCGCACCTTGTCGATGATCGTCGCCATGATCCTACTCCGCGGCCATCGCGATCTCGCTCGATGGATCGAGATTGCTGGTCCATTTCTCTGGGTTGTCGGGGAACGCGATGCGCTCGATCGCTTCGTCCATGCTCAGACCCTCGGCGATCAGGCCGTCGATTGCGGCGAAGGTCTTGGGGCTGGAGGAGAAGAGCGTCGCCGAATAGGGATCAAGGACGAGCCGCCCGACCGCGAGCGTGTCGGGACCCTTGATCATGATATCGGAGTATTCGAACCCGTTCCGCTTGAGCGATCGGAGCAGCGCGTCGGTGTAGTCGTCCATCTCGAAGCGATCGTGCTTCTTGAAGTCGGCGATCGTTTCCGGCTTCTGCTGCAGGATCACGAACCAGTCCGAGTTCTCGAGCGCAGCGATCGACCCGGCCGACTTGTAATAGTCGTTGAGCGATTGGGTGGCCGTCACGAGCGACGCGCCATATTTGCGGCACGTTCGGGCATAGGTTTCGATGAAGTCGGCCATCGCCCCGCCGCGGAGCATCTGCCAGGCTTCGTCGAGAAGAAGCGCCTTGGGGATCGACCGATCGAGCTTGCGCATCATCTGCTGCGACATGAACATGATGGCGGTCAGGACGACGCTGCGGAGTTCCTCGCGCGCCGACAGGTCGGAGAGCTCGAACACGGTCAGCTGCGCCTTCAGTTCGAACGACACCTGGCCCTGGAAAAACCGACCATAGGTCCCGGCCGACGAGAAAGGCCGCATCGCAATCGCGAGATTGGCGGCGAGCGGGTTGCCGGTCGCCTCGAGCGCTTCGGTCACTAAGTCGATCGAACCTTCGCTGCCGTGAGCCTCCCAGACTTGGTTGACGGCGCCGTCGATCAGCCCGCGTTCGGTGTCGTCGAGCAGATTGATGTGACGCGACATCTGGTTGATGATCGCCTTCAGCATCGCCATGCAGTCGAGGAGATAGTCCTCATCCTCCGCGGCCTGCGCCTGATCGATCATGGAAAAGGGGTTGAGGCAGAAACCCGAGCTCATCGTGAACTCGACGAACGCCCCTCCCTGGAGCTTCGCGGAATGCTCGAACGACCGTCCGTCGTCGATGACGACCACCCTGGCGCCGGCGCCGCAGAGCGACCCGCAGAGCTCTTGGAGCGCAACGGACTTGCCCGAGCCGGACTTGCCGAACACCGCCACATTGTGGTTGCCGGCTGCATTCTCGAATGGGCTCCAGAAAAACGGCTGCCCGCGCCGACCGATCAGAAGCAGATGGGGCACCGCGCCGCCCAGATACTCCCCCTGCAGGGGCGCCAGGTTGGCCGCGGTCGTCGTGAGCAGCGTGCGCATACGCTTCATGCGCTCCAGATCCTTCGACAGGCCGTTGGCCATCGTCATCGGCATGGCGCAGAGCAGGCCCATCACCTGGAGGTAGCGATCGTCGAGGAGGTCCCAGCCCGCGGCGCGATAGATGGACTTTAGCACTCGCTCATGGCTGTCGCCCTTGCCCTTTGGTGAGAAGGACGTGACGCTGAAGAACACCCGGACGAGCTTGCGACCCTGCCGGATCTCCTCATTGACGTGCCGCCACTCCTGCGACTGCTCGCGAAGTTGCGGCAGGAACTTCGATGACTTGGAGTCCGCCAGGCTCGTCGTCCGCATGAATTTGTAGCTGGCTTTGTTGGTGGTGGCCTGTGCATCGGGAAAGTCGATGCACAGGTTCGTCGCGACCGGGCACGGCATGCGCAGCTTGTCGGTGAACATGTCGCCGATCAGCCGCGCGACATCCCAAGGGGCCCAGCGGTTCGGGAGGTTGCGAACCGAGAAGGATCGGACGTCGAAGACGTCGGGATAGATTTCGCCAATCTCGGGCGCGCCCTCGAGCGTCTTACCCGTGGGCCGGAAGCGCTCGGTGCGCAGCAGCATGCGGTCGGGCTCGACGTGCAGCTCGATGTCCCGCCGGATCGCCTGATCGGCGATGGGATCAAGGGGATTATAGCTGACCGCATCCTCGCCCGCCGCGGTGGTCGGCGAGGTGATGTCATCGATCCAGCCGATCAGCGCGACGGGGTCCATCTTACGGGCCAAGACGTTGATCGACTGAAGCGCCGAGATGATGCCTTCCATCACCGAGACGATCTGTTCGACCGAGACGCTCGAGGATTCTGGCGTGGAGTAGGAGATCGCCACGCGGTGGTTGCGGAGGCAAAAAGGGGCATCGGCCGACAGCGACGCCCACACGCCGTTCGTCAGGAAATCGACGCGGTGCTTCGCCATGCGCTCGTAGACGCCGCGTGCCGAGTATCGCGGCAGATACCATCTCGACAGGCGTTCTCCGACCCGCGGCGACATCCACTGATGAAACTGCAGGCATCCTGGCGCCGGAATTCCTTCCGAAAGGAACTGCGCGAGGATTTCCCCTGTGCGCTCGTCAGCGCCGACCAGCGGTGCCGCCTCAATCACGAACCCGCGTGACGCGCTGTTGTAGAAGATGCCGGTTTTCGGATCGTAGCTCCGGTAGGGCAGCCAGTGCGCCAACATCGGTACTCCCAGATCCGGTCGCTGCGTGTCCGGCCGTTTGCTGTCGCCGAAGACGCCGGCGAGAAGATCATCGAAGAAGCCTTGACCCATGTTAATTGTCCTCCGGCCCGGCGCTAGGAAAGCCGGGGGCTCTCACGGTGGGCTTCGGCACGGGCGGCGAGCCGGCGGGGGCAAGCGGCTCATCTGCGGCGGCGATCGCGGTGGCTGCATTAGCCGGAGGTGCCTGTTTCTCCGGGCGCCCCGCTGCGCCAACCTTGCCCTTGCCGACGTCACTGCTCGCCTTGGGCGCGAGGGCCGCTGGCTGCGGAGTTGCCACGCCCTCGGCGCCAGGCGCGGCTCGCGGCGTGCGGCCCGCCTTGGGGGCTAGGCGAGCCGCAACCTCGGATTTGATGGCTGCCACCGGATCCACCGCGCGAGCGCGCGCGGCCGCCACGGCAGCGGGATCGGGAAGGTCCGGATCGACGGCAAACGCGACGCTTCCTTGGTCGGCGCGGTTGACGGCATCGGCGAGCGATTCCGCAGGCGCCGGTGCTCGCATGGCATTTCGATCGGGCAAGCTTGTCGAGTTGGCCACCACCTCTTGGTGCCATTCGCCCCGCTGGACCACTGCGTGCACGGCGCTTGCTTCATGTAGCCGCCCCCTATCATCTATGTATGGCTGGAAGACGATGCGGAGGACGCGCTCCTGGGTTCGCCGAGCATCGGCTTGGCCGAGCGGCAGCGGCTGAACGGCGGAAGCCTTCCGGGGAACCCTGGCGGTCGGTTCCTGAGCCTGGGAACCGCCTGCTGGCGACAATTCCGAGCTGCCGGCGCTGTCCGCGATCATCGCGAGAGCGCGGTCATCGATGGATGACGAAGGTGCGCAGATGCCGTCGGGAGCCGAGCAAGAGAAGTTTCCCTTCACGTTGCCGCCGAAGGTCGTGCACCCGCTGAGCGCAGCCAGCCCGACGACGCCCATGAGAGCTCGTTTGCGAGCGCACCGTGGATCGCGCGCGCTCACGACGTCGCACCCTTCAGCCAAGCCTCGAGGAACTCTTTGGGCCGGTAACCCTCAATCACCTCTCCGTCGCTGCGGACGATGATCGGCGTACCGTTCAGGCCGTGCTTTCGTGCGAACTTCTCATTGGCATCGAGGCCCGCGGTATTGCACGGACTCGGCGCCTTGAAGGGCTCGCCGGCGTATGCCGCGTGCAAGGCCTCTTCCTGGTTCTTGGAGCAATAGACCCGGTCGGCGATGTCGCGGCTGCCGAGCACCGATATCGGCCGCTCGACAACCTTGACCTCCATGCTGCGCAGCACGTTGGTCAACGCCCGACAATAGCTGCAGCGGAAGTCAGTGAAGACGGTAACCGTGTGCTTGGCGGACCGGTTACCCCACACGATAGCGCCGTCGGCCGGCAAGCTCGTGAGGTTCAGCGCGGCGGGCTTGGCCGGGACGGTGACCTTTTTCGCACCGCTCGCCACACCGGCAATGCCCGCATCGGGGCTGCCTGCTTCATCGGCGGCGGCATTGGCTCTCGCCGCGCCGCCGACCAGCATGTCCGGGTTGATCTCCAACAGACGCGCGGCAGTCAGATCCTGGCGCGTTTCCATGTCGTAGACCCGGCCGATGATCAGATAACGCGAGCCGTGGTTGACGTAGAATAGGTTGGATCCTGCGGTGACCTCGCACAGACCGTCGATCTTCTTGCAGTCGACCTTTGTCAGCTCGGTCTTGGGCAGCCGAGTTTTCAACAAGCTCACGACCTGCGTTTCATCGACCCTCGCCGCATCCGCCGCGAGTGCGATACCGGCGATGCCGAGCGCCCCGACCGCCAGGATCGCAGGAGCGGAACGGGCGACGGCACCGAGCCGTCGCATCCGATCAGTTGCGGACATAGACACCCTCCAGGAAAACGATCTCGACGTCGACGCCCGTCGGCATCTCGATGACCGGTTGATATTGTTCGGCGCGCTCGATCAGGTATTTCGAGACGTCCTTCCCGGCCTCGGCAGCGCCGCCGCCGAGCGCGCGCAAGCCGACGCTGCCGAGATTGGGGGTACGATTTAGACCGCCCTCTCCATTGTCGGTGATGGTTGCCAGCGGCTGATTGAACGCCGAGTTCAGCGCATTGCCGCCGCCACTGACCAACCCGGCCAGGAACGCTTGCATCGCGAGAGATCCCTCGCGGCTGACGACCCGGCCGCGAACGCCGGTCTTGCCGCCGAAAGCGATGAAGCCCTTGACCTCGGACACTGCGTAGCGGCCACCCGGCTGTGGGCACGTCATCTTCTGAAGTTTGACGTAGACCTTCTCGCTCGAGAGATCGCCGCGCGCCGCACCGTTGATCAGGCACCCTTCGATCTTCGTCGTGAGCAGACGCCCGTTTTGATAGACCGAGCGCGCAGGCCCCGTGACACGGAGGACGACCGGCAAAGGGTCCGTCTGGCTGTTCACGCCGGCGCTCGCATCGACGCCGACGATGACCTTCGCGCTGGCGAAGCTGTTCGGCGGGAGGTAGTTGATGCTGTCGGTGAAGGTCGTGCTTCCCTTGGCGATCCTCGTCGCCGTACCGCCATCGGCAGTCTGGAAGCTCACCAGCTTGACCTCCGCCCCGCTACCGGCGGCAGGCAATGCCCGCGTCGCGGAAGGGCTGTCGGGTCGCTGATAACTCTGCGTCCCACCCGGTCCATACATGGCGCCGGGACCAGGTGCCGGCGGTGGCGCTGCCCTGGCCGATGCCATGTCCCGTCGAAGCTGATCGTTCTCCTGCTGATAGGCCGACAGGACACGGGCGCCGTCGGCCTGCATCGCCTGATTCTGACCCTTGAGCAGCTCGACCTGCTGCGCGAGCTGGTCCATGCGCTGCTGCTGCCCGTTGACAGATTTCAGCTGGTTCTCGACCGACTGCATCTGATTTTCGGAGAGCGCCATCCACTCCTGCTGATTAAGGTTCTTGTTGACCATGTCCTTGGTCGACACTTCGACCTTGGTCGCATCGTCCAGCGCCGCGCCCGATCGGTCGCCATCGTCACCGAATATCCAGAAGGATGACGCCACGAGCCCGACGCCGGCGACCCCTGCCAGCAGCATCCGCTGCCGCTTCCGCACGCTTTCGTTCGTAGTCAGGTCGCTCGAGACGGGGGACACACCCTCATCCGTGGTGCTGTCGAGGGGCGCGCGCTGGCGCCTCAGGAGATCGCTCAAAGCCATGTCATTGCCTCCCGTTCGAAGAGACGAGGTAGGCCGTCGTGACCTTCCCGGGATCGAGTCTTGGTTCCGCGATAGACACGGCGAGCGCGCTGGCGGGCGCCACGGTCGCTTCGGTCAGCGTGACCGCATCGCTGCCGCTGTTCTCGATGCGAAGGACACGACCGGTGAGCTCCGCTCCGCGGTATTCGGCGATCATCTGCACCTTGAGGTTGCCAACGTAGACCGGACGCAGCGCGCGCTGCCGCATCTCGTAGCCTTCGACGACCTGGTTGGCGTACATCGCCTGCACCAGTTCAACGGCGTTGTCCTGCGGACTGGCCGCGGCGACCTGCGGCGAAGCTTCCTCCGCCTTGTCCTTTGCGATGGCAGGGTTGGAGATGAACACCTGCACCGCTTGATCGCCCGCGATGCGGCAGACGAACTTATAGACATAACCGCGCTTGCTGGTGCCGAAGAAGGAGAGCGCCTGGCGACCGAAGCCATCCGGCACCGACAGATAAATGTCACCCCGCACGGGCTCGTTCACGACCGAGAAGTCGTCCTGTGGGTTGCCGGTCGAGATCTTCGAGACCGAGGCGAACTCATCCTCGACCAGGCTGATCCGCGTCAGGTCCTTCGCCGAGGCAGCACAGTCGACCTGGCTTCCATCGGAGGCCAGGACGGTCTGGTCGGCCCAGGCCGGCGCGGCGATGAGCAGCGCGGCGATGGCAACCAACGACGCGCCGAAGAAGCGACTGACGAAGCAATAGTAGCGGTTCAGGAGGGCAACGCCTGTCGCGGCGCTGCCGATGGCAAAGACCGACATCACTGATCCCTCTCCTTGCCGGTCGTCACCATCCCGAAGCCCACAAGCTTCAGAGAGAGGCCGGAATATTGCCAATCGAAGCGAAAGGTCCGCCGATCCTTGGCGATCACCTTGTTGCCGACGATCGTGTGGAGATCGCCGGTGACCGTCGACCAGAGGTTCTTCGGGTCCATCTCCATCGTCTGGATGGTGAAGAACTGCGCGATCGAGGAGCCGCGCTGCTCGTTCACGATCTTCATCAGATCGGCGCGGACGCGACCTTGCGCACTCGGCGCTGTGATCTCGAGGACCGACTTCATCCAGTATTCGAGATTGGACGGGCTGCGGTCGAGCGTCAGCACGGCAACGTCCCGCGTGATAAGCTCGAGATACGCTCTCGACACGCCAGCGCTGCTCACGGAAAGCGGGGAATGGAGGACCGGCTGCAGGACGACTTCGCGATCACGGGTCGCGGTGACGAGCAGCAGGATCGCGGAGAGGATGCTCAGGCCGACCGTCGTCACTATGAGCAGGTTGCGCTGCTTCAGGACGCGCTGGCTCTGGGCGTGGGTGTAGGAGATTTCCATCTTACCCCGCCATCAGCCGGAGGTAAGAGGGTGGCGTGGCCTTCATGCCGGTGAACCCGGCAGGAAGATGCCAATAGGCCATGTGAAGCAGCCAGGATGCCGCCCGACCTGCCTTAGCCTTCTTCAATCCCCACCAGCCTGCGCCCGCAAGCAACATGCCAAGAAGGATATGCTGAGACAGGATTCCCCAAACGAATGGGATCACCATCGCCAGGAATTCATCTAGCGTCCACAGCCCGATTAGCTCCGGGTCGTCTAGATGAGACGGAATGACGTACTTGTCCGCAGCCATTGCACCACCCCCTCCAAGAGCCGGCCGGATCTGCTAGTCCGACCGACCGTCGGACTCTTCAGATCGTTGCCGTCACGGTCGAGGTGACGATCGGAATGCCGGTGCCGGCGCCCACGCCCACGCCAACCGGGATCGCGATCTGGCCCATCGAGAAACGGCCCGAAGCGAGCGCCACGATGCCGCCGGCGAGCGAAAGCACGGTGATGATCTTGCCACCGGAACCCTCGAGGAAATCGGTGAACTTCGTCAGCGCGGTGTCGAACGTGGTATCCGCTCCGGCAAAGGCCGGGCCGGCAAGGAGAAACAGCGCGAACGCCAACGCGATGAGGGCGAGAATCGCCAGCTCCGCACGGCCGCTGTATTTGAGGACAGACTGCATGAGAGTTTCCCTTCAAATCGAACGCGACTGTTTCCGCGCCCATTTGAAGGGTGACCCTCCCCAACGATGACCGACAACAAAGTTTCCGACGTCCGCCCGAGATCAGCTCGCTTTATACTTCGAGGACTACTGCCACCCCGGCCTCGCGGGGCACCCTGCCCCGTCGGACCGGGCGGACTGCCCCGGATTCAGGGGCGCTGCGCCCGCTGGCCAAGGGCGTAGCGCCCACAATTTGGGGCGCGGCTCGATTATTGCGACCACGCATAAATGAGAGTAGATTCGCAGCCGTCGATCTTCGGATCGAGATGGTCTGCGTGGCAGCACCGGGAAGCGAACGGGTTGGCAAACGTGATCGAGGAGCGTTCGACGATCGATACAATGAGCGCAGCTCCGCGCCGGATTCCGCTCGAGATCTCTGAACATTTCTTCCGCCTTACGACCGAGAGTCTGCGCCTGCATGCAAACGAGACGATGCAGTTTCAGACGCTCGATAGCCTCCTCGACCGGAGAATCTTTGGCGATGCCGCCGGGGTCGATCAGCAGGCCGAGACCATTCGCGAGCATCTCTCGACCGTTCCTACCGGGGGCGACATCCAGATCTCTGTGAACATCGCTCAGGCGAGCGCCGACAATCTGGCTGCCTTGAAGCGCCAACTTGATGAAATGCTTGGCAGAAGTCTCACGCTGGCGGACACGATCTCTGTCGCGCTGTTCAATTACGTCGTCGGACAGAAAGCTGCGGGAATTCTGCAGCGTCTCTGGTCGCGTGACGCGGCAACAGAGGCGGAATCGTCCGCCAGTGGCGGGAACGTGGTCCGGCTTCGCGCCACTTCCATCCAAAACGGTGCTGTTGCAGTGAGATAGTCGACCTTGCCAAGGCTGGGCACCTATGGTTTCGTCGGAGCCCTAACTTAGGAGAGGGGGCTCGGTGCATGTCTTCCCCTGCCCGGATCGAGGCGTCGGAGGACGTCGGAAATTCGGTCAACGGCAACCAGCGGGACTTCATCCCGCTGATCCTGGAAGCCATGTCCGAGAAAAACGTGGGGCAGCGGAAGCTCGCGCTGAAGGCTGGCATCAGCAAAAGTCGCCTCGGTCTGCTTCTGCACAGCGACCCCGGCAAACGGGCGACGATGTCTCTGCGGGAGTTTCAGCAAATCCTCGACGCGCTCGATATCAACATTGTCCAAGCGATCATCACCGTGGAGACGTACCGCGATCAGCGCCTCTTCCACGACGAGCGGTTTGCCACCTCGATCGCAATGTTGGCCGAGCTGTTCCAGGGCCTTCCTTCGATGCTTCTTGCCGCGCTGGATGAGATCGAGGGGATCGACGGCACCGAAGTCCGAAAGGCTTGGGCCGGGCCGCTGCGCAAAGCGCTGGTCGAGAAGCTAGTAAAGGAAGTTTCCGCGGTGATGGCCCGCCGGGACTTCCTTTCGGATGCCTCTAGATTCGAATTTTAGCCCGCATGATCGATCCCTTAATCTGCCTCTAAAGCCGTAGCTTAATAGGAAGATACCGAGGCGATGCGCCCAAATGTGAGGGGCGGCGGGAGGGGCGCTCCGACAGCCGCTTGCACCGTCGCTACGCGCGGCACGTCCGCCAACCGCCGCCAGTTGAGAAGGACGTTTTCGACGTAATCTTGCGTTTCGACAATCTCGGGAACTGCGCCGTTGCGGACCCGCCCTGGGCCAGCATTGTAGGCTGCCAGCGCGAGGTGAACCTGCCCGAAACTGTCCAGTTGCCGTCTCAGGTAGCGTGCGCCCCCGCGCAGGTTCTGCTCGACATCGTATCGATCTACACCGAGCCCCGCCGCAGTGCCCGGCATCAGCTGGGTCAGCCCGAAGGCGTTCTTTTTAGAGAACACGCCTGCTTGATAGCCGCTTTCCCGAATGATCATCGCATCGAAGAGACCCACCGGAATCCCATACTCACAGGCGATGCTGCTCATCATCGTATAGTAGCCGAACCGACGCCTTTCGACGTTCCTACTCAGGAAGCCTGCCGGTCGGTAACCTGTCGGAGTGCAGCCAGGTGTAAAGCGGGTCGTTGCGTCCGCGAAGGCGAGGCGTCCGCCCATCCATCCTGGAATTGCGATCGCAGGCGGCGGTCGTAGCGCCAATGGCGGCCGATCGGCACCAGCTATTGCCGTGCCGGCCGACATGGCAGCTGAGTCCGACGCTGCATCCACCGTGCCTGCTGAGGCGAAACTGCTCGCCATCTCGAAGGAAACCCAGCGCCGGCTTAGATCATGGGTGCGGAAGGCGTCGACCACTGCTGTGGCGTCCGACAGCGCGAAGTCGGCGGCCCCTGCCCCCTCATCTCGATCGATCGCCCGCGCTGCGGGCAGTGACGGCATCGTGAGTATCTCGACGGTTCTTCCTGGTCGAGACGGCTGCGCCTGAGCCTGCACGCCGGTGAGAACCGCAGCGACGGCGACGATGCAAAAGCAAGGAATGCGCATTCGGGTCTCCGATCCGGGTAAGACCAGAAGTGGAGATCATGCGAATTGCGGTTGTCAATCCTGCGGTTCGTGGCGAGCATCGATGCCAAGTCTTCGAACAGGCTGTGCCATGTGGTTGATCGATCGCCATACCGACGGGCTCTGTGGAACCCGCATTCCCCTGCCATCGCCGCTTCGGGAGGCGTTGGTGACGTGGTACCGCGGCGAGGGGACGCGCGACGACGAGGATGCCGGGATCACGCTCGTCCAACAGGCTCGCATTGGAGACAAATGGCTCGCCTGCGATTGTCTCGGGGCCGATCAGCCGCCGCCCATCCTCACGCCTGCCTTCCTGTCTGAAGCCGAGACCTATTACCTTCGCCGTCTGACCAGCTCCAAGCGGCCAGAGCATCTCCCGGACTGCCCGTTCTTCCGCGACCAGGTGACCAACCGCATAACGCAAACGCGCGACCCGCGAACTCCGGCCGATCCACCAGCCGGCTATTTCGAGGTGTTGAGACCGGCGCCCGAGAAGCTCGCGCAGCGACCGGACGATGACGGTGGCGATGATCGGACTCGAAGCGCATCGGTCCCGCGCCTCGCTCGTCTTTTGTGGCGCCTGCTCGCCGCCAGCCGCCTCAATATCAGCCCGCCGCTCGCCGACGAGCCCGCGGAGCGGACGATCGTCGAAGAGTTCCGCGCGTTGAGCCGGGCGGCCACCCACATCGATATCGCGCCGGGCATCGAGCTCGGCCGGGCACTCTGGACGCACGGTCGGGCCCTGCACAGCAGACGCGCCTACGCCGGCATCCGAGCCCTCGCTAGTCAATGGCCGCGCGGGCACGCTCCGCAAGGCTTCCTCACTGTCTTCGCTTCGGAGTTCAGAGGGTCGACGATCTATCCGGCGGGATGTGACCCCATAAGGGTTGCCAATCGCGTCCAATCGCCGGCGGTGCTGGGCAACCCTGTGAAGGGGCCATATCTGGTGATCGTCGTCGTCGGCGAGTACCCGGAAGCGAGGGGCTACGCGCCGCTGAGGGCGTACGCGCAGCCGATTTTCGCTGGTAATCGGTTCATTCCGGTCGAGACGGAGTTCGAGCGCCGCGTTCTGAGATCGCTGCTGGAAGCGAGGAAGGCGTTCGATCGCGACGGGATCGATTTCGCTATCGAGAAGCCGGTGTTCGATCGGCTCACCGCGCTGGGATCATGCCGGCCCGACTTTCTTTGCGAGGCGCGGTCCCGTTCGACGGGCGAAATCCGGCAGTTGATTGCGCAAGCCGGGCACATCGAGATCGACGAACATGCCGCGCTTCGGCGGAGCCTGGAGCAGATCGCTCCTACCATCACGATTGAACCGATCGATCTCGAGAACGGCCTAATCTATCATCGCCTCACCACCGGTTTCGAACAGCCATTTTGATCTACTGAAGCCTCAGCTCCATGTCAGGGTAGCAGCGAATGAACCGACGATTGCCAGCGTCACGGGAGTAGATAGCAGATACAGCTTCTGCCAACGCCACCAAGTCCGAGGAATGAACAGCACCGCGCCACGGACCGTGCGGAATTCGCTCCAGGCTTGTTCTCGGTAAAGCTGCACCGCCGTTGTCGTGATCGAGAGAACGACCGCGAACGCGCAGCACAATCCGACCGCGACGTACAGCGCCAACCAGTTTTCTATCTCGATCGGCGATAAGTGAGCCATACAGCCTCGCAAACCTTCCTTGCCCGTAACGGCCCTTGCTATCGTCCGTTCCGATCCACTCGCCTTTCATAAGTAGCGAAGCCTTCGAAGCGATGAAGGGCGTGATCCGCAAAGCCGCGAGGCGCCTTCTCCGCTTCTCGCCAGCTTCTCAGCGGTAGCGGTTTGACACTAAGAATTGGCTTAGCCCTTCAAGCGGGTTCCGCCGTGAGTGACAAGCTCGTCCTCGAAGTCTTGATCGCGCCGTCGCGCGACCCGCCTTATTGTTCTCGGCGAGGAGGACCGCGTGCATATTTTCATCGACGAGTCAGGGACGTTTTCCGGGGCGGGTGCCGACGCGCCGGCTGTTTCGACTCTGGGCGCGCTCATCATGCCGTCACACCGCCTGCCCAAGCTGTTCAAAAAGTATGGGAGGCTTCGCGCTAACCTGCCTACGCGCAAGGGGGAGGTGAAAGGTAGCCTACTCGACGAGCGCCAGGTTGCGGCGGTGGTCGAGCTCCTGCGCATCAACGGTGCCCTCTTCTGCGCCTCGATGATCGACCTCGCCGACCACAGCGCGGAGGACATCGCCAAGCACCGCGAGAGGCGCAGCGCGAGCCTCGCCGCCAATCTCACCAACGGCCATACCCAGGAACTGCGCGATAGCATCGCCGCGCTGCAGAGGCGCATGGCTGGGTTTTCCGACCAGCTCTATGTTCAGGGCGCGGTGACGATCGACCTCCTCTACAACGTCATGCAGGACATGATCGTCTATCACTGCCAGCGCTTCCCTAAGGAACTTGGCGAATTCCATTGGGTCATCGACGCCAAGGATCCCAGTGCCGTCACCAATTGGGAGGAATGGTGGTCAAAAACGCTGGTGATCTGGCTGCAGGCGATGTCGCTGGTGAAACCCGGCGCGATGCTGCCCGGCGGCGATTATCGCCATTTTCGCCGTTTCATCTTCGACGAGCTCCCGGAATATCTCCGCGACGTCGCGCCGCCTGCCGATCGCAGCCGGGGTGCCGGCATCGACCTGCAGAAAATGTATGGCGAGAGCTTTCGCTTTTCGAGCGAACCGGAGCCCGGACTCGAGTTGGTCGACATCGTGACCAACGCGCTTCGCCGCGGCTTGATCGGCAACCTCGGCGAGCCCGGATGGCTGCCACTGCGTGGCCTCATGATACATCGAAGCAACGTCTATGTGAGCCCCGTTGGACTGCTGCCACCCGACCGTAAGCTGGCCCGAGCGCTGCTGCCCACCATGAATAAGTTCCGCGCGGGCGGTCGGATTATGGCGACGCCCAACCTTGCCTGGCCCGAGGACGAAATGACCGCCGCTAAATAGACCGGGAGATCGCCGGCGAATCTGGTAACGTCGTCGCATGAACGGTTCCGGTTCTTCCTTCTCCGATCGCTTCGGTTATCACGCCGCGGAAGCCGAGATCACTATTCGCGAAGACGCGCCGACGCCGATCCGTGACGGAATTCTGATGGCGGGATACGGTGCTGACCTTGGCCCCAGTGTGATGCGGGACATTCTGTGCCAAATTCTGCTGCAGCGGCCCGACCAGAACAACTGGTCGGCAAGCAATGTTGAGCGCGAGGTGTCAGGGCTTATCGACGAAGCGCCATGGTATCGCGTGTATGACTTCGCCGAACGCCTCTATGCCGAAATCGGCACGCGCGACTTTACCGGCACACAGCAGGCCCGCTTCGAGGCGCAGCTCAACCAGCTTTTCCGCGATCGGGGTGTGGGCTGGGAGATGAAGCAGGGCACCCTGGTCGCGCGCGGGTCGGAGGCCTTCGCACTCGCCACCGGACATGCAACAGAGGTGATGCGTCAGCACGGCGCGCCGACAGCCGCGAACGAGGTCCATGAGGCCTTGCGCGATATCTCGCGCCGCCCTCAGGCCGATGTCACTGGCGCGATTCAGCACGCCATGGCGGCGCTGGAATGCGTCGCCCGCGAGGTCGGCGGGACGACCGATACGCTTGGACCGATCATCAGGCGGCTGAGCCTGCCGGCGCCGCTCGACCAGGCGGTCGAAAAGCTTTGGGGCTTCACCTCGCAGCAGGGCCGACACATCCTCGAAGGCCGGCAGCCTCAATTTGAGGAAGCTGAACTAGTAGTCACCACCGCCAGCGCGCTCAGCGTCTATCTCCTGCGCCGTCGAGCCGGGTGATCCTGGCCGTCAGCAAGCTTCAACACCATGCCGGTAGCACAGCAGACCTATCCAATTTTAGCGATGAGCCGTCCAGCGGCGCCCTGCTCCGCCGCCAGATTGCGATTGTACGCAAGCGGCATGCGCGGCGACTTCCACCGCAAGGCGTCCATGATTCCGGCCAGATCTTCTCCCGCGACGAACAGGTCTTGATTAAGACCCACACGCGTCGAATGCGCGCTGATCCCTTTCAGAAGCCGCGACAGATCATCAGCGGTCAGGTCTCCCAATGCGCCGCAGTCAAACGCGCGCCGGATTATTGCCCGCCAGATCGGACCGACCGACCCCGGATGCAGCGCCGCGGCACCAACATCATATTCCACGCGCGCCGGCACCGCCGGCTTCGACAGGGTCTTGCGCAAGTCCCACTTCTCGCGGCTGGAGATGCTATCGATCCGCCGCCCTTGTACTGCTGGCCGCGCCTTGTAGCGTCGCACCTGCACACGTCGAAACAAGGGACCGCTCGCAATACCCGCCGCCTCCATCCAAGCTGCGATCGCCCGCGCTGAACGCGGTGACAGGAACGCCGTCGCCCCCTCCCCTTCCTGGTCACCCTTGCTTCGATGGATCGCAAGCAGCCTGGCCTCGGGATCAAGCGCTTCGAGGATATGTTCCACTTCCACAGCGACGAGCTCTGACGCCCGCAATCCGGTGTCGTACGCCACCGACAGCAGCGCCCGGTCGCGCAATCCCGGCAGATCGCCTCCACAAGCCTCCAGGAGCGCCCTCACGTTGATCCCGCGGGGTTTGTCGCGCTCAACGTCGCGCACTGGCCCCTTGAAGCGGAGCGGCCGCGCCTGGGCCTGGGCGGTGCCCTTCTCACGGCGGATCGCGCGCAGCCGCAGCTTGACCAGCGTGGCCTGGGTCGGATCCTTGAGGTCGAGCAGTTGGTGGATTTTGGCGATCGACGCTTTGTAGCGGCCGAGCGAGGCGGGGCGAGCCCCCTGCCCCGCCCGCGCGTCAAGATAGTCGGCGACGATCTCGGGCGTCGCCGGCAGCGCCAAGCGGTTCGTTCGCCGGCACCATAGGTCAAATGCCTCGAGGTCGCATTTGAGCGCGCGGATCGAGTGCGGGGAGCTGGCGGCTTGGTAGGCAGCGATCAACGCCTCGTCGACGACGATGCGGGCGCCGGCGCGCATCTGGGTCGCAGTCCATGCAATCTCGGGAATTAGCTCCGCCGGAACCATCACGATCTCGCCGCCGGCCGTATCGAAATCACCGGTTTCAGGGCTTTCCTGCCCGAGTGGCGCGTTCGCCTCCATGCCCGCCGCTGTAGCGCACCTTATAAAGAGGCGTCAATTTCGGTTATGTGATAACTGCAATTATCGAAGGTGCATAAGCAAGGACTATCATGGGCGGAAACCAACTGCTGACTTTGGTTTCCTTACGTGGCATCGTCGGCACTCATGACCCGCAACGACAACCCTCGTGCCGATGACGCTCTGCTCCTGCTCGGACGCCTGGATGGCCGGCTGCAGGGTAGCACAAGCGCGGACATCTTTCTCGCTCGTTCGCGTCTTAAGGGCGCCTCCACCCTTGCCGGCCTCGCCGGCGTGCCGATCGCAGTGAAAGACCTGCAGGACTGGATCGCGGGTCGCACGCGCCCTCCCCGCTCGTCCGAGGGACTCAACGATCCGATCTCGGTGGCGGCCATCTTCCATATCGCCCTCAGCCGCGATGAGGGTCTTAGCGACCCTCTCGCCCGCGTGACGCTGAATGCGCTGCGGTCCGTCCTGGACGATCGCGCTGAAGCGGAAACCTATGCGACGTCGGACCTCGCCCATTTCGGTCCCCTTTGGCGGAAAGTGCAGGCGGCCGCAGACGCCCCCTTCCCTACCACCGACCTCCTCGGCGTCGCGGACCGCGTCTTCGAGTTGGCCGCCCTCACCGAGCCGGCGACCACTAGCGGTTGGGACGTGGTCAGCCTCGATGGCCGGACGCTCAACCTTCCACCGCGCGGCCGCGACCGAAACTGGTTGATCGCGGTCGCCGTGCCACGGATGCTTTACCGCGCCGGCTTCACCACGCGGATCATCCCCTCTTGTATCCTGCTGCCAAAGTACCTGCCCCCCTCCCCCGCTGAGCTCGTGAGGCTAATGGTGCAGGCGATTGGCCGAACGGCTCAGACGGGGCTTCGGGAACTGGAGTCTATCGAGCGTGCGGCGGCGCGCATCCGGTCCGATCTTCAGGTCACCAAGCGGAGCAAGGCTCCCCTGCTCGCTCGGCTCCAACTATCCTACCCGGGGCTTCAGCCCGCCGCGGTCGCGCGCCTGCTGAAGGTGACACCCCAAGGTGCCCGAAAGCTCTTGGCGTCGACCTCGTCCGGGTCACGCCCAGTGCTGATCTAGCACCGCCCGGATCGCTTCCTCCGCGTCCTGGCGGGACGCTCCGCCCTTGCTCAGCAGGGTCAAGCGGATGCCCTTCCGGTCGGCGCCGTCAATCCGGAGCACCGGCTTCCCGGTTGAACTGGAGATGGTCTCGGGCTTTCCTGACCTCTTGGGGGATCCTGACCTCTTGGGGGGGTCGGCCGCCAGGGTGAGCGCCTTGATCACATCGAGGACCGGCAGCGCCTCGCCGCTCGTCGCCTGCGCTTCGGAAAGCCGCTCAGCTTCCTTGTAGGCCCTCGCCTTTCGATCCTCCGGCTTCAGAAGGCCCTTTAAGGCCATCGCGTTGCGGATGCCGAGATCCTGCGGGTTCACGAACGCCCGGGTCAGCTCCACTGGCAGGCGCGCCAGATCGAGGTAGCGGGTCAGCCAGCTTTCGGAGACCTTGAGCCGCTCGGCCATGGTCTTCTGGCGGCCATCGTAATAGGTGTCGAGCGCGCGCAGATAGTCCCTCGCCCGCTCAAGGTCGGTCAGGTCATCACGAGCCCGGTTCTCGATGTCGGCGAGCCGGAAAGCTTCCTCGTCCCCGATTTCGCGCACATCGACCAGGAACTTGAAGTCAGGGTAATTGTGGGCTCTCAGCCAGCTGATCGACCAATGCCGCCGCGCTCCACAGATCACTTCGAAATCGAAGTCAGGATCGCCAGAGACACGCCGTACGATCGCCGGCATCTCCTGGCGCCCCTGCGCCTTGATGCTCTCGATCAGATCGGCGCAGCGTTCCTCGGTTAGCAGCGCGTAATCGCGGTTGTGGCCTGCCCACATCCGGCAGCGCGCCGGATCGACAAGCTCATGCGTGCGATTGACGATCGCGCCGGAAGCAAGGTCTGCGAGCCTATTGGAGCGCCCCGTGAGCACATTCGAAGCGAGGCCCGAGCGACGCGGCGGCGGAGTCTCCTCGGACAGGTCGATACCCGCCGCCAGATCGGCCGCAAAGCCGGTGTTTTTCCTGCTCATTCGAGCCTCCCTCTACCGAATTGCACGCGTGCAATTGTTCCTTGTTCTCTCAAAATTGCACGCGTGCAATTTCGGATTTTCACGCCAGCGCAGCCTTGCGCAAAGCTGCCTGATGGCTTGGCCACATCGACCTGATATCGACTTCGATCTCCGCGTTCACGCCGTCGAGATAACCAAGGCAGCGATTGCGAACGGCCGAGCTGGTCGCAGGTCCATCAAGCTCATACACGGTCATCAGCCGCGCCGTTGCATTGTCGATCTCGGCCGAATCCTTGAGTGGTGTCCGTACCATCGCATGCCCGAACAGCGTCCGCATCAAATGCAGCAGCTCCTTTTGCATCGACTTGTTCTCGTCGACCTTAGAGCCGACGAACCGTAGGAACTGAAGCTCCGGCGCCAAACCACGCTCGGCAAGCTGCTCGATTGTCTCATCTAGCATCGACAGGAATGCCGCCGTTGACGAGAAATCCATGACCGTCGGCGGCACCGGTACGACAAGGGCGTTCGCCGCGCGAAGAACCGACAGCGAGATGGCGCCCAGCGCCGGCGGCGGATCCATCACGATCACGTCGAACCGGTCCGAAATGCTCTCGATGCCCTCCTTCAAGCGGTCAAGGAGCCCGTCGCTTCCCCGCGCCATGCGCGCGGCCAGCTCATACTCCGAGTTGAACAGCCGGAGGTTCGCCGGGATCAGCTCCAGGCCATCGAAATGCGTCTTGCGCAGTGCGTAATCGAGCGATGACCGCTCGCCCTCCCGGAGAAACGGATAGAGTGTATCGTCCTCGTCGAGGTCGAGATCGGGAACGTAGCCGAACAGCGTCGTTGCGGAGGCTTGGCTGTCGCAATCCACGAGAGCAACGCGATAGCCCCGGATCGCAAGATATTGGGCAAGGTGGACCGCTACCGTGGACTTGCCCACCCCACCCTTGAAGTTCTGAACGGCAACGACGCAGCACGGATCACTTGGCGCACGATAGGGCCGGGTTCCGAAGACGCCTCGCATGTCGTTCAGCTGAGCCAACGTATATCGTTCGCGCCGATTGGTGTCGGTCCGCGATGGTTCGGGCAGGCGTCCGTCCTTCTCCGCATCGCGGATCGCCGCCGGGGTTCGACCTACCAGCTCGGCCGCCTTGCTGATCGTAAAGGTCGGCTCGCGCCGGTCATCAGCCCGCGCACTACGGGCCGAATCGCGCAGCTTCTCAAGCACTGAGGACGTTCGACTGGCAAGCGTCGCAACCGAGACGATCCGCTCGGCTTCCTCTATCTCGAGTCCGTTAGCCACATGCCTACCTTTCGCAATTCGGCGTGTGGTACACCGACTTGCGCTTTTCGGTCAAGAAATGACGAACTTTCGAAAGTCGTTGTGCCGTGATGCGGGCGAAACTCACGTTTCACCCACCATCCTGACTCGGTGGGGGATCATCGAAATTGCACGCGTGCAATTCTTGCTCTCAGGGACGCCCCCGACGGTTGACCCAGCCCTCGCAGAACCCCTTCCAAGACGCGACCATCTTGGCTCCCCGGAGCTTCCCAAGGCGCTCACCCATATGCTCGCGATAGGCGTCCGCGATCATGTTGATGTCCCAGCCACCCCCGTATGCACGGCCGATCGCCAGGAGTTCATCCTCGCCAAAATGAAGTGACCCTCGCGGGAACGTCTTTTCCTCCGGCTTGGCTTTGGGGAGAACCTTCGTTGGCGCCGAAATCTTCCCCTGCCCGGCCGCTGCGACGCTCATCGTCTCCACGCTACCGTCACGCCTCGCTTCCCGCCCCGATGAGTGCCGGTTCAGCTCGTCCACCGTCTCGATGACTTCGGGCGCGCCCTTGGGCTCGAACCGGAACTCAAGCTCAGTGACCGTGCGCCCCTGCCGGATTTCCCGCCACTCCACCCTGAAATGGGCCAGCTGGTCGATCTCGGCCTTTGCCTTTTCGAGCACCTTCCGCCGCAACTGGGCGAAGTCGGCATAGACCTCCGGTGGAATGCCGAGCGCGGCCCGGAGCGCCTGCATGTCGCCCTTCCATGTGGCCTGCCGACGATGCAGCCGGAGCGCGCCAAGCTCATAGAGCTTAAGGGCGTAGCTCGATCTGAAGCCAAGAACGGCCTGTCGGTTTAGCACCGCATAGGTCTCGGAAGCCTGAATCAGCTTTCGCGCGTCGGGTGTGAACTCCCACTCGATCCAGCCCGCCTCGCCACCGTCCTCTTCGCTCTCCTCGCGCGACCGCGAAATGAGCGAGAAGCGAAGCGTCGCCTTTTTCCCTCGCCACGATTTGTCGTCGACCGCGAACAGCGTGCGATGGAGCTCCTCCAACATGTCGCTTATACGCTCATTGCCCTTATGACCCCGGCGAATGTCCGCCTTTCGCATGCGATGCGGACGATCCTCCCAGGCATCCCCGCCCGCAGTCAGGATCATCAGCGCAAGCAATCGTGAGGCTGTCAGACTAAGAGACTCGCCCTTGACGAACTTAACCTCGATGATGTTGCCTGGTTTAGCGAATTGATCGCCACCTTTGGCCTTCAGCGCAGCCGCAACTCGCATCGCACGACCTGGCGATGCTTCGTCGCCGGTTTGGTCTACAGCCTGATCTATTTGGCCAGCGTCGGTTTCCATGCCATGATTACGTTCAGATGTGAGTCTCCGGTGCGCAGTTGCTGCCTGACCTGACCTCTTCCGTCAAGTCAGGTCAGGATCATCCGCCCCTCGGCCTCCCCCAATTGGTCAGGATAAATTTGCATGTCGATCGGCAATAATTCGAGGAAGACTGCCGAGTCGAGCGGCGACGCCCGAACGATGCCCCCCAACCGCCTTTCCAGACGCCTTGCCGATCAGCGCGCATCAAAACTGGGCCAAAGCCCCGCCCAAAACCACGGTCCCCCCAATCGGTCAGGATTGCCCCGGCAGGTCAGGTATCACCCCCCAACGGGACAGGTTGAAGCCCCCAATGGGTCAGTCAAACACCCCCGTCCGGTCAGGCAAAGCGCCGCAGCCCGTTGATTTCACAGTGCTTTTCGCACCCTGAATCTGAATCTTTAGAATCACGAATCCTTCCGCTGCGAGCAGCGGCGTTTTTAAAGATGATTCTTTGAGGAAGTTCACCCGAGTCGCCTCCGTCGACAACGGCCGCGACGCTGAGGAGAGGAGGGGGGTCTAGGCTGGCGAGCAGGAGGTGAACCTATGCCGCTTACAGCCAAGAGGCCGACGCAGGAACTAGTCGACATCGTCGGGACGCTCGGCGGTACCTGGAACGGCTATATCGCGATGTGCCGCTGCCCAGCTCATAGCGACAGCGATCCAAGCCTATCGATCCGCCAAGGTGATCGCGGGATCCTCGTCACGTGCTTTGCCGGATGCTCGCGAGAGGACGTCCTGAGGGAACTCCGCCGAGTCCGACCAGGTCGCCATTATTCGGCGCCCGACGCAACCGGTCCGCAGCGCCCGGCCAATATCGAGCGGCTCTGGGAGCAGGCTGTCGATGTTCGAGGCACCCTGGCCGAGCGCTATCTCGCTCGCCGCAACCTCCTTCCGCCGCCACGCGAGGTGCGCTTTCATCCGAGGTGCCCGTACATGCCGAAGCCGAAGACGGTATTCGAGCCGGCCCTGCTGATCGCCGTGCGCGAGACCCGTCGACTGGTCGCGATTCAGCGGATTTTTCTCAACAAAGCGACCGCCGACTATACGCGCAAGGTAATGCTCGGCATGCCTGGGAACGGCTCGTGGCGGGGCGGGGAGGGGGGCACCATCCTTGCGATTGCCGAGGGCTTCGAAACCGCTGACGCGTTCGCTCGCCTCAACGCCATCCCCTGCTGGGCTTCTCTCGGCGCACGGCGTCTTAATCAACTGATCATCCCGTCAGCAATCGATACACTGCTCATCGCCCAGGACAATGACGCCGAAGGCCGACGCGCGGCCGACAAGGCCGAGATCCATTACCGACGGCCGGGTCTGACCATCCGCCGGGCACCACCCCCGGCAAAGTTCAAGGATTGGGCGAAAGTCCTCGACGCGGTCGTCCAGGGCATCAGTGTCTAGGCGCTCCGGGGTGGAAGAGGGGAGGGGGATCGAGAGCGTGATGCTGCTGAAGGTGCAGCCTCGCAGGAGATCCCAAAATGACCGACCTCTTCCACGCGGCCGATCGCGCCGACCATCATGCCGCGCGTCTGCTCCTACCGCACCTCGCAGCGGACGGCGCTATCAGCCGCCGCCTGATCAATGATATCATGGTCACCGCTTTCGGCGGGTCCGATGCCGACGGCCGCTGGACTCAGCGCACGAGCTTCGAGGTTCTCGAACATGCGCTCGCCCTACACCTTCGCTCAAGCGGCCAGGGCTTGAATTCCTTTGCTCAAGTCAGCGGCCTGGTCGCACTTTCGGAGCGGCTCCCGACCCAGACGGTGCGGAGCGAGGAGCAACTCGACTGGCAGCAATTTTCAACGCCAGTCGACATCGCCGCCGTCGCGGTCCTGCTTGCGGACGTCCAGCCCGATGACGTCATCCTCGAGCCGAGCGCCGGCAACGGATTGCTTGTCGCTCAAACCGGGCCACACAAAGCTCTCCACCTCAACGAACTCGATCCCCTCCGCCGCGGGCGGCTGCACCACGTCTTCCCGGAGGCCACGATCTCCGGCGAGGACGGCGCAACGATCAACTCGACCTTGGCTGCTGCCGAGCGACCCTCGCTCATCCTCATGAACCCGCCGTTCTCGCGCTCCCTCGGGCGCGGCGCCGACGACTATGCTGCGGTCCGCCATCTACAGGCTGCGCTTCGCCGGCTGCAGGCGGGGGGACGTCTGGTTGCGATCATGCCTGATTGGTTCGGGCCCAGCGCCAGGATGCGCGACCAGTACGAAACGGTGCTGCGCAATGTCACCGTCCAGACCTCGGTGCGGCTCGAAAAGTGCTATTTGAAGCACGGGACGTCGATCGCCATCCGACTGTTCGTGATCGACAAGGTCCCCGGCAAGGCACCGCCGTCCGTGATCCAGCGCTCCTCCGTGACCGAGCTTCTCGATGCGCTACGCGTTCCCGAAAGATCGAGGCCCCGTCGAGACGAGCCCGTGCCGGCGCCAAAGCGGTCGGGCGGCATCTCGCTTTTTCGCGCGGTCAAGAGCAGCCGCCCAGAACCGCGCACCTTTCACGCGCCCGTTCGTAACGATGTGCTCCCCGTCGAATATGAGAAGCTCGCGACACCCGCACCGCTCCTCGAGCAGACCGGCGTCTATCTTCCCTACCGGCCAAGCCGGATCAGCTTCGCCACCGCCGGCGAGCATCCGACCGCGCTGGTCGAATCCGTGGCGATGGGATCGATCCCGGCGCCGATCCCCGACTATGTCCCCTCGCTCCCCGAGCGCACCGTTTCCGAGCGCCTGCTTTCCGCCTCCCAGCTCGAAACGGTCGTCTATGCGGGACATGCCTGGGCGCAGACGATCCCCGGCCGCTTCAAGCCGAACAAGGAAGGCGTCGGCTTGACCCTTGCCGAGGACGGCGAAGCCTATCGCAAGGGCTTCTTCCTCGGGGACGGGACGGGTGCAGGCAAGGGACGCCAGATTGCCGCCTGCATCCTCGACAACTGGCTCCAGGGCCGCCGTCGCAACATATGGGTCACCAAGAATGCGCCGTTGCTCGAAGATGCGCGTCGGGATTGGACTGCGCTTGGCGGCCTCAGCGGCGACATCCAGCCGATCTCCAACTGGAACATCGACGAGCCGATCAGGCTCGAGCAAGGAGTTCTTCTCGTCACCTACCCGACGCTCCGCTCGATGCGCGGCGATCACAGCCGGCTGAAGCAGATCGTCGATTGGGCGGGGGCCGACTTCCAAGGCGTGCTGGCGTTCGATGAAGCCCATGAAATGGGCGGGGTCGCGGGCGGGGAGGGCGCCCTTGGCGCCAAGGAAGGATCGCAGCAGGGCATCTGCGGCGTGCTCCTCCAGAACCAGCTTCCCGGTGCGCGCGTGCTTTATGCCTCGGCGACGGGCGCGTCCGACGTCAACAATCTCGCATATGCGGTGCGCCTCGGTCTCTGGGGACCGGAAACCGCCTTTGCCGATCGCGAGCAATTCATCAGCGGCATCCGCAAGGGCGGCATCGCGGCGATGGAGCTAGTTGCTCGCGATCTCAAGGCGACCGGTCTCTACATGGCGCGAGCGTTGAGTTTCGCGGGCGTCGAGTACGAGATTCTGCGGCACGAGCTGACCCCGGCCCAGATCGAAATCTATGACACATATGCCGACGCCTGGGCGATCTTATGCGCAGCTGCGCATAAGATCTGTTATCGCGAGGTCGCGATAATGCGCAGGAACGTGGCGAAGGCCCGCAAAGCTGCTGAGCATTTCGCCACGTCCT